>CAYMEP010000077.1:0-5439 GCA_964389695.1 uncultured Rhodobiaceae bacterium
GTATGAAGAGGCAATGCAAGAGCCTTTTGTAATTACGCCACGACGTAATTTAATTAAGTCTGATAAATCAGCTTATTTTGTTGAGGCAGTCCGACGAAAAGTGAAAAAAATATATGGGAATAAACAGCTTTATAATGGTGGTTTATCTATTAGATCAACCTTGGATCTATCTTATCAAAAAATTGCTGTGAATGCTTTGCGTAAAGGGTTAATTGCTTATGATAGACGGCATGGGTGGCGTGGTGCTGTAAAAACAGTAGATATAGAAGAAGATTGGAAAGAGGAGTTAAAGAAAGTGCCCATTCCCTCTGACCTTGTGCCATGGCGCTTAGCTATTGTTATGGCAGTGAATGAGACGGAAGCTGAGATTACGTTGCGTCCAAGACGAAATGTTGAAGGAAAATTTGAAAACCAAAGTGATACAGGAAAAATATTACTTAAAGATATAAAATGGGCAAGAAAAGAAAAAAAGAATGGACGGTTAGGAGCTCATATTCAAAAAGTTGCAGATGTTTTATCTATAGGTGATATTATTTGGGTTAATAAAATAGGTAAAACTTATGCTTTGCAACAAATTCCAGAAATAAATGGAGGACTTGTTGCGATGGATCCTCATACAGGGCGTGTTTTGGCAATGGTGGGAGGGTTTAGTTACGATATTAGTGAGTTTAATCGTGTTGTACAGGCAAAACGTCAACCAGGATCAGCTTTTAAACCATTTGTTTATGCAGCAGCTTTAGATTCAGGCTATACGCCAGCTAGCCTTGTTCTAGATGGACCGTTCGTTATCGAACAAGGTCAAGATTTAGGGCTTTGGAAACCTGAAAACTATGGAAAAAAATTCTATGGTCTTTCCACATTACGTCTGGGCATAGAGAAAAGCCGTAATCTCATGACTGTTAGGTTGGCACAAGAAATTGGTATGAAAAAAATTGTTGATTATGCCAAACGTTTTAATATTTCTCAAAATATGCCAGCTGTCTTATCTATGGCACTGGGGGCAGGTGAAACCTCACTTTTAAAGATTACGACAGCTTATGGTATGTTAGTTAATGGAGGAAAATACATAAAACCGATTATGATCGATCGTATTCAAGACCGTTATGGAAAAACAATTTACCGTTATGACCAGAGGATTTGTGATGAATGTCAGCAACCTTGGGTTGGGCAAGAAGCTCCTGAATTAGTTGATCAACGTGAACAAGTTCTTAATCAACAAACGGCATATCAAATTGTTTCTATGTTAGAAGGGGTTGTTGTGCGAGGCACGGGACGATCAATTAAAAAAATAGGAAAACCATTGGCAGGTAAAACGGGAACGACTAATGATAGTCGTGATGCGTGGTTTATAGGATTCTCACCTGACTTGATGTTGGGTGTTTATGTTGGCTTTGATACACCAAGAAGTTTAGGTGACCGTGAGACAGGTGGATATGTTGCAGCACCTGTGTTTCGTGATTTTATGAGTCAGGCATTAAAGGATAGGGCAGTACTTCCCTTTCGGATTCCTCCTGGTATTAATTTGATTCGTATCAACCAGAAAACTGGAGAACTTGCTAAACCCAGTGATAGGTCTGTGTTTCTAGAAGCATTCAAAGTGGGAACAGAACCAAAGCTAAGACGTAAGAAAATAGAAAATACGGTTATTCAAGAAGACAAAGAAAGTATATTAGGATTAGGAACAGGTGGGTTATATTAAGTTTATTATGAATATAGTCAGTCTTAAATAAGTATGAGAAGGGTTAAGGTGTATCGTGAGAACAGAAACACAAAGTGTTATCGATAAAATACAAAAATCAATTGATTTGTTACGGAGGCACCTTTGACTGGGATAATGCGGTAAAACGGTTAACAGTTCTGAATGAACAAGTTGCTGATTCAGAGTTTTGGGAGAACCCAGAACAAGCACAGTTATTGATGCGTGAACGTAATTACTTAGATTCTGTGATTAACAATTGTCAAAACTTTATGCACCAATTGCAAGAGCATATCGAAATGATTGAGCTTGGTCAAATTGAACAAGATGAATCAGTTGTGAATGACAGTGAAGTTGCATTACAAGAATTAGCTGTAAAAGCAAACCGTATGCAGGTTGAGATCTTATTATCAGGAGAGGCAGATCAGAATGATGCCTTTTTAGAGATTCATCCAGGAGCAGGGGGAACTGAGAGTCAAGATTGGGCCTCTATGTTATTACGAATGTATTTACGTTGGGCAGAACGAAAAGGTTATAAAACAGAACTAATAGAACAAACAGTTGGTGAAGAGGCGGGAATTAAATCAGCAACCATTAAAATCTCTGGTATAAATGCTTATGGGTGGGTTAAAATGGAATCGGGCATTCATCGATTAGTTCGTATTTCTCCATTTGATAGTCAAGCAAGGAGACATACAAGCTTTGCGAGTGTGTGGTGTTTTCCAGTTATAGATGACCGTATAGATATTGATATAAATGAGTCAGATGTACGTATAGACACATTTCGTGCTAGTGGTGCAGGAGGGCAGCATGTAAATACTACAGATAGTGCCGTACGTATTACACATCAGCCAACAGGTATTGTAGTGCAATGTCAAAACCAGCGTTCACAACATAAAAACAAAGCAACTGCATGGGACATGTTACGTGCTCGTTTATATGAGAAAGTTTTACAAGAAAGAGAACTAGAACGTAGTGAGAATAATCAATCAAAGACAGAAATTGGTTGGGGACATCAAATTAGGTCTTATGTTCTGCAACCGTATCAAATGGTTAAGGATTTACGCAGTCATATAGAAACAGGGAATGTTCAAGCAGTGCTGGACGGTGACTTAGACAAGTTTATGGAATCCACCTTGGTTCAAAGTACTAAGGAAACGATTTAAATATAGGTTAAAATTTATTGTTTTATTTTTTTATCTACGGCTGTTCTATTAACTTTTGTTTGTATGTCGTTCTTTAAGTCATGAATAATTTTACCCTTGATGAGTGCACCTTTTTCTATCGCTATGGTTTCATAGTGAATATTACCATCTATATAAGACTTTTCATGTAAATATATGTTTTTTGCGTGACATTGTCCTTCAATGCGTCCTTTGAGTATTAATTTATCGGCAATAACATTACCTTTAATCTTACCAGTAGCACCTACTATTAAGATGGTAGATTGAATTGTACCTTCAATTATACAGTCTACATGCATTTCACCTGTGTTCTTTATATTGCCTTCAATAATTAAAGGGGTACTCAAAAGAGAAGGAGGGGTATGAAGTTTTTTGTTTCCTAACATGAATTAGTCCTAGTTTTAAAATATATATTTTCCAGCGTGGATGAAAGGGAGTGGGTCTTGTGTTTTACCATTAAACCATATTTCATAATGTAAATGTGTTCCTGTACTCCGACCTGTTGAACCAACGAGACCGATGTTATCATAAAAATTAATATTTTGATGCTTTTTAACTAATATCTTTTGTAAATGTGCGTAACGTGTACTAAGTCCATTCCCATGATTTATTTCTACCATATACCCATAAGGGCCATATCTTCCTGCTTTGGTAACTTGTCCTGCCATCGTTGCAAAAACTTTTGTTCCAGAAGGTGCTCCAAAATCTAATCCAGAGTGAAAAGCATTATAACTATTGAAAGGGTCTTTACGGTGACCAAAATAACTAGTAGGGCGATAATTGTGAAGAGGATGCGCAAGTGGCAAGTTAGTTAATGAACTCTTTAGTTTAGAGAGGCGTTGTATGTTTTTTGTGATACGCTGGAAATAACGAAATTCTGAAATCTTTTCTGGGTAAGACGTAATATTTTCAGGAATAAAAGGTCCACCAAGCGCAGGCAAAGTGTCTTGCGAAGTAGAAGAAGCATGTAATATGTGTTTAAACAACTCTGTTTGTGAAAGAATTAGTTCTATTTTTTTAATATTTTGTATTACTTGATTCTCTAGTTTTAGTAGATATTCAGATTGTTGGTTCATGAGAACTTTAATGTTTTTCTGTGTCTTAGTATTCAATGTATTTACGGCATTTTGGAAACCTATATCAAAAGTGCTTAATTTTTGTGGGTGACCATATTGATTCTCAAGATGTGTTATTGCGATAGGTGCAATGTTAGACATTAGAATAATACTAGACTTTGTTGCATATCTCTTGGTTATATTCTGTTTAAATTTTTTCTTCATCGCTTGCAATGGGTGTGAAACATTGGTTTCTTTTTGTGTAAGAATTTCTAGAACATCATGTCTTTGAGACATTGTTGTTGCAATATTTTCAAACCAGTTTTGGGTAGTGTTATATTTTTCCAAGAGTATATCATGATCAGACTGTAAGGTTATTATCTGATGTTCGTAAGTATCAACTGTAGCTTTTACAAATTTTGTACGAATATCAAATATATCTCGAGTGAAAGAAAGGTTTAACCCTGTGAAAACAAGCCAAAAAATTAAAATAAATAACCCGAAAATCATAGCTATTTGCGTTGTAGGGCCGAGAGACATGTATCTAATTACGCCACGGTGGTGGATGTAAACCCCTTTTGGTGACAGCATGCGCTTAATTTTTTTTAACAAAGTATTTTTCACAAACTATCCCTCATTGTAAACGCAGTTCATTACATGAAACTAGCGTATTATACATAATCTTTAGCTTATATGAAAGCAAATATATGTTAATATTGTGTAAATGTGAACATATGGTTGCTTTTTTGTTTTATTATGACAAATAAAACTCTTGAGGTAATTTTGCTTGATTACGTGCTTCTATGTTAAAAGGCGGTTTTAATTGTCCCTTGAAATATTTTTTGATGCAAGACTGAAAGGTTATCAGAGGGTTTTTATTTTCCTTTTTACATAATTCCATGAACCAGTGTGACCCTATTCGGACATGAGTTTTTTCATCTTCATAGATGATATGAAGAATTTTAGCACTTTCTAAATCTTGGGCATTTGTTAGCTTTTCGATCATGTGAGGGGTTACATCTAGACCTCGAGCTTCTAAGACTAAAGGGACAATGGCTAAGCGGGCAGATAAACTATCTTTTGTATCCAAAGCAGCTTCCCATAAGCCGTCATGAGCAGGAAAATCACCATAATCACTTCCAAGACTTTGCAACCGTTCTCTTAAAAGAAGAAAATGCTTTGCTTCATCAGCACCTACTTTTATCCAATCGTCAATAAAATTATCAGGAAAATTAACATGTCCAAAACGTCCAATAAGATCAAATGCTAAATCAATCGCATTTAGTTCAATATGGGCCAAGGCATGGAGCAGATGAAGGCGTCCTTTCTTTCCTTTGAGTTTACGTTTTGGCATCATTGTTGGGTGAAGCAATTCAGGTTTTTGAGGTCTATGAGGACGATTAGGCCAAGTGGTATAGGGTTGGGTGTGACGTGTTAATTGTTTTGTTTCCCATTTTTGAGACACAAGCAAAGCCTGTTCTGCTTTTTTTTTAGGATCAGAGGT
>CAYMEP010000078.1:0-5327 GCA_964389695.1 uncultured Rhodobiaceae bacterium
GGGTAGGTGCTAGTCGTGTTCGTGATATGTTTGCTCAAGCCAAAACTAACTCACCATGTATTATTTTTATTGATGAGATCGATGCTATTGGAAGACATCGTGGTGCAGGAGTTGGAGGAGGTAATGATGAACGTGAACAGACTTTAAATCAGCTTTTGGTTGAGATGGATGGGTTTGAGTCTAATGAAGGCATTATTTTAGTTGCTGCTACAAACCGTCCTGATGTGTTAGATCCAGCATTATTGCGTCCTGGGCGATTTGATCGCCAAGTGATTGTGCCTAACCCTGATATTAAGGGAAGAGAAAAGATTTTAGCGGTTCACATGAAAAAGATTACTTTATCAAAGGATGTAGATAAACTCGTTATTGCACGTGGAACACCTGGGTTTTCAGGTGCAGATTTAGCAAACTTGGTTAATGAATCTGCTTTATTAGCGGCACGGCGTAATTTGAAACGAGTATCACAAAAAGAATTAGAAGATGCAAAAGATAAGGTTATGATGGGTGCAGAACGGCGTTCTATGGTCATGAGTGATGAAGAAAAGAAGCTGACGGCTTATCATGAGGGGGGGCATGCTTTGGTAGCTTTGAATATGTCAGAATCTGATCCGATTCATAAAGCAACAATTATTCCTCGTGGTCGTGCATTGGGGATGGTGGTGAGGTTACCCGAACGTGATCAAGTTTCTGTGACACGTGGAAAATTAAAGGCAGATTTAGCAGTTGCTATGGCAGGGCGTATTGCTGAAGAGCTGATATTTGGAGCGGAGAAAGTGACTTCAGGGGCATCATCAGATATTCAAATGGCAACGAATATGGCAAAAGCTATGGTAATGAAATTTGGTATGAGTAGTAAGCTAGGACCTTTGGCTTATGGTGAAAATGAACAGGAAGTATTTTTAGGACATTCAGTAACTAAAACGCAAAATGTTTCTGAGGTGGTACAAAGTAAAATTGATGAAGAGGTTAAACAGTTTGTACAACAAGGTTATAAAACAGCAGAAAAAATTCTTCGTAATAAAATTAAAGATTTACACATTATTGCTGAGGCATTGCTAAAGTTTGAAACTTTATCTGGGCAGGAGATGATTGAACTGTTGAAAAAAAAGAATGTTAATACTCCTGCAAGTAAAAACTCAAAAATAGAAAAATCTGTTAAACCTAAAGCTAAACCTAAAGCTGGCAAAAGAAAATTAGAAAAAATTGAGCCTCAGGGTATTTAATATTATATATTCGAAGATGTTGTGAAAAAATTACCGAAAATTTTAGGTATTTTAAATATGACTACGGATAGTTTTTCGGATGGTGGTCAGTATGTACATGCATGTGATGCTATATCTCATGGAGAGAGTATGTGGCAAGAGGGGGCAAGTATTATCGATATTGGCCCTGCTTCTAGTCACCCGGATGCCAAAGAGGTATCTGCGGACTTAGAGCTTCAACGATTGCAATCTATTTTACCAGCGCTGACAAAAAAAAACATATCGATAAGTGTTGATACTCCAAAAAGTCAAACGCAGCTTTGGTTATTGGAACAAGAGAAATATAAAATTTCATGGTTAAATGATATTCATGGGTTTCAAAATGAGTCTGTTATCGATAAACTATCAGGGCATGATTGTGGTTTGTTTGTAATGCATTCGATACATGCTAATTCCCATAGTGTTGGGAGTGATATTTGGGAGTCTATTTTACGTTTCTTTGAAGAGAGACTTTCTGTTTTAATAAAGGCTGGTATTTCTAAGGAACGTTTGGTTCTAGATCCAGGAATGGGATTGTTTTTAGGACGGGGTATAGACGAGTCTTTGCAAGTTTTGTCTCAGTTGCATAGGTTAAAACAAAATTTTGAATTGCCTATTTTGATTTCTGTTTCTCGTAAAAGCTTTTTACGTCAAGTAACACAGAGAGGTGTTACAGATTGTGATTCTATTACGTTAGCCGCGGAATTATTTGCAACTAATTTAGGTGTTGATTATATACGTACACATAATGTACGAAAATTATATGAAGCATTACATTTATATGAGATGTTAGCGGATTATTAAAAGTAGATTGTTCTCTTGTATGATTAGACAAATCACCCCATAGTGAATACAGTCGGTGATTCGTTTTGCGTTTAAGGAGAATATTGATGAAAAAATACTTTGGCACTGATGGGATACGTGATCTTGCTAATTCAGGAGTGATGACTGCAGATACGATTTTACGTTTTGGTATTGCTGTTGGTCGTGTATTTCGTCGTGGAAACTATCGTCATCGTGTTGTGATTGGAAAAGATACTAGACTGTCTGGTTATATGGTTGAATCTGCGTTAATAGCAGGGTTTACATCCATGGGTATGGATACATTGTTATTTGGACCGATTCCAACACCTGCTGTAGCATTTTTGACTCGTAGTTTGAGAGCAGATATTGGTGTGATGATTTCAGCTTCACATAATCATTTTAGAGATAATGGTGTGAAGTTATTTGGACCAGACGGACATAAATTATCAGATGAGTTAGAAGCAGAGATTGAGTATTATATGGAAGAGGGTGTTGATAATGATATGGCACTTTCTGAAGATTTAGGTCGTGTTACACGTGTAAATGATGCACAAGCACGTTATATTGAGTTTGCGAAGAGAAGTGTTCCACGGCATAGCAATTTAAATGGATTAAAGGTGGTCATAGATTGTGCTAATGGGGCGGCTTATAAGGTTGTGCCAACTACATTATGGGAATTGGGTGCGGATCTTGTAACAATCGGGGATAATCCGAATGGAGTGAACATTAATGAAGGCTGTGGGTCTACGGATACTTCCTTATTGCAAAAGACTGTTGTTGAAGAAAAAGCAGATATAGGCATTGCATTAGACGGTGATTCAGACCGTTTGTTGGTTTGTGATGAAAAAGGACATATGATCGATGGTGATCAAATTCTAGGTATGTTGGCACGGGATTGGCAAGAGCGAGATATGTTATCTACAAATTCTGTGATTGCGACGATTATGTCTAATTTGGAACTAGAAAGATATTTAAATGGTCATAAGTTAAATTTAACACGGACACCTGTGGGAGATCGCTATGTGATGCAGACAATGTGTAAAACAGGAGCGAATCTTGGGGGTGAACAATCAGGACATGTCATTATACGTGATTTTTCTACTACAGGTGATGGGTTAATTACAGCGTTACAAGTATTAACACTTCTTAAACGTAGAAATCGTCCTATGAGTGAAATAGGGCGTGTTTTCCACCCTTTACCGCAAATTCTAGAAAATATTCATTATACGAATAATCTAGCTTTAGATAGTCATCATATCCAAAATACTATTATTGGTGCTGAAAATAGTTTAGGCAAAAAAGGTCGTATTTTAGTACGGAAATCAGGTACAGAGCCAGTTATTCGAGTAATGGCGGAGGGTGATGATATGGCGCTTGTTAAATCTGTTGTCAAAGAGGTTTCAGCCTCTATTAGAGAAGTTTCCATTTAAGAATGAGTGATGCTAAGGCAGAGACTTCAAGAATTCTAGTTATTGCAGGGTCTGACTCTTGTAATAAGGCAGGGATTACCATAGATATTGAAACGATAAAACGATTAAAAGGACAACCACTTAGTGTTGTCACAGCGTTAACGATACAATCCGAACACGGTGTAGAGGATATTTTTCAAATTCCACTAGAGTTTATCATACAGCAAATAAAAGCTGGATTGAATGAGACTGTAAAGGTCGTTAAAATTGGTATGCTTGGTAGTCAAAAAATTATTGAAGCGGTGGCTTTATTGTTGGAGAGACAGTCTATAGTGCTTGACCCTGTGTTCAGAGCCAGTTCGGGTGAGGTATTATTACCGATGATGTCTGTAAGTGCGTTTCAATCTGTCATGATTCCTTTGGCAAAAATTATCACACCGAATTTACCCGAAGCAGAACAATTAACAGGACGTGATGTTCAAACTATCGATGATATGAAACATGCTGCTGATGCTTTAATGACTCAGGGTGCAAATTCTGTCTTGATTAAGGGAGGACATGGTTATGATAAGCATGTGGTAATAGATTTACTAGCTACACAGAAAGGTTTTTCAGTTTTTGAACATGAGCGTTTACATATTGAAAAAGATAATTTGAGAGGTACAGGTTGTCGTTTATCCTCGGCTTTGGCGGTTGGTTTGGCACGAGGGCAGGAGGTACAATCTGCGACAGAGCAAGCCATCGAATGGTTGCAGGCAGAATTATCCGCAAGCTAATTTATGTATTATTGATTTGGGTCTATTACACACTTATTAACGGATACTGGTCCATCTGCAAACTTTCCTTGACATATTTGACCCTTTGGACAATCAGAATTGGAGCAACAATTCGCTGTTAAAGTGAGTGTCAAAAAAGATATTAAAAGAAAAGAACGTAAATATTTCATATTGTACACTTTCATATTTATTTAATAATTAGAGTAAAACTGATAAAATATATTATTTATTGAGTCAAGGCTTAGAAAAATTAGGAAAGAAGGCGAGCGGTGAGTTTATTGATGGTCTCGCTGATACCATCTTCTTTGAGAGCCTCACGGATTAGACCTCGATCTTAAGGAAATATCATCAATTTCTTAGCCATAAGAAAAGCCTAATAATCTTTGCCATAGTTGATATTTTAATTTTGCATTTGGTGTTTCTTTATCCATAATTTTGTAAAGCCTTTGGCTGGAGATCTTGCTCTTGTAGGGCTTTAATTGCTGCAACAGCGGCTTCTGCACCTGCCATAGTTGTGTAATAGGGAATCTTCATTGTCAGGCTTGTACGTCTAATTGATTTACTGTCAGCGAGTGATTGTGTGCCTTCTGTTGTGTTGATAACGAGTTGAACTTCGTTATTCTTTAAGGCATCGATAATATGAGGACTTCCTTCTTGGACTTTATTGATACTTTTAATATTTTTGATTCCATTTTTACGTAAGAATTCTGTAGTTCCTTGCGTAGATAAAATAGAAAACCCAGCCTGTATTAAGTGACGAACAATATCGATAAGGCGTGGTTTATCCATATCTCGTACCGATAAAAATGCTGTTCCTGTTGTGGATAAAATTGTTCCAGCTGCAATCTGACTTTTAGCAAAAGCTGTTGCAAAATTTGTATCTAATCCCATAACCTCACCAGTCGAACGCATTTCAGGTCCTAACACCGTATCGCTATTGCTGAAACGGTCAAAAGGAAAAACAGCCTCTTTGACCGCAATATGTTGATAATCTTGTTTGCTTAAATTGAAGCTCTCTAACGATTCTCCTGCCATAATCTGGGTGGCGATTTTTACAATAGGCTGTCCTAGAACTTTTGCGACAAAAGGGACAGTAC
>CAYMEP010000079.1:0-5256 GCA_964389695.1 uncultured Rhodobiaceae bacterium
GCTTTCAACCATGATGTATAAGTATCATATCCATAAGACTGGATAGCCTCATCAAGAGAACTAGAAAATATATTTAAAGGAGAAACCGCAGAACCATCACCATTAAAATCAGTAAAGAACCCATCTAATTGTACCAATTGTATTTGTTCTGTAGACTCTAAAGATACTAATTCTATTGAAGGAAAAGTTTCATTATTAGAAACATTTACACATTCCAAACCTTCTTGGATAGCTTCTGGTCTTGGACAAACACCCGCAGGTAATGCATTACCGATATATCCCTGAGCCAGACCATTATCATCCCAATATTGAGGATGAGTTGAGTAATCTTGTAGAACACACTGATCCTCATCTATACATGCACATCTTTGCATAAAAAAGTTTTGATTCCCCAAAGAAGCACACGCATTTGCACAAAGTAATCCTATTTGTCCTTTTTGCAACATAGGTTTTTCAATAGGTGTTGAATTCTCTGCTAGATAGGTAACATGGTGAAGATTAACTGCATAAGGAATATTCTTATTATAAGTATTATCGAAAGAAGCATTAATATTAGCAACGGCCTTATTAATATATTGCAAACAGGAATCATGGCGAGTTACCCGAACCCCTGCTGTAGAGGATTCGCCTATATCAGATACTGACCCTAAATTATTCCCGATAGAAATATAGTCTTGCAAAAAAGCACGATTTATCTTTGAAGAGTTATTTCTAGCAATCTCCATTTTGCTATTATCAATATATTCAGTATAACTAATAACACCAACGGTGGCTAAAATTCCAAGAATCGCAACAACAACCAGAAGTTCTAACAGAGAGAACCCCTTAGATTTCTTTAAATAACTAAACATATACGCAACCTTTTAACTTATAAGAACTATAAACAAGGCTACCTTTAAAAATAAAAATTACAACTCAAAAAATCTATATATATACTTTATCTTATGCAATAGTGACTTCCATGCATCTTATGCAATAGTGATTTCCATGCCATCATAAGCAGGTTCAATATGCGTAGGAAGTTGAGATTTTAGAACATGATAATCCATATCAATATGTAAGTTAGTTAAAACTCCTCGCCCCACATTTAACCTTTTAATATATTCAAGGGTTTTATCTAAGTGAGAATGAGTAGGATGTGGTTTATAACGTAAAGCATCAACAATCCAAGTATCACAATTTTGTACAATTGCTCGACTTTCTTGAGGTAAATCACTCATATCACTAGAGTAAACAAGTCCTCCGATACGAAAACCACAACAAATAATTTTTCCATGAAATTGAATAAATGGTACAATATCAACTGCTCCACCTGCCCCCTCCACCCTAAACGGTGCATAATCATCTCTAATTCGATTATCTTCTAAAATACAAGACAAATGATTACTCGGTGCAAAACAATAAGCAAAACGTAACCTAATATCTTCTGCTGTCTCGGCATTCATCCATATAGGCAAAGATTTACCTCGACGATAAACTAGAGGAGTTAAATCACCAATTCCATGAGTCTGATCTGCATGTTCATGTGTCAATAAAACAGCATCTAAGTGCTGTATACCTACATCGAGTAATTGCCCTCTTAGATCTGGTGAAGTGTCAATCAGTATATTCGTTGTACCAGACTCTGAATAACTCTGAATCAATAAAGAACAACGACGACGGTAATTTTTTGGCTCTTTAGGGTCACATGCTCCCCAATCTCCATAAATACGAGGAACTCCCCCTGAAGACCCACAACCCAAAACATATGCTTTTAAAGAATTAGTCACGAAGAATCATAGGTCTAAAGTTTTGTGCTTTTTGAAAAAGTGAGAAAAAATTATCTCCCGTAACCTTTATAACGTCTTCTACACTTACATCTTTTATCTCTGCTAACATTTCAGCCGTATGTCGTACAAAACTCGGTTCATTACGCTTGCCACGAAATGGAACGGGCGCTAAAAAAGGCGAATCCGTCTCAACTAATAAACGTTCTAAAGGAATCATTTTAATTACCTCTCTTAAGTCACTAGCATTCTTAAAAGTCGCAATCCCCGATATAGAAATATAAAAACCCATATCCAAAACAGTCCGAGCTAAATCTTCACCAGCAGTAAAACAATGAATTAAACCTGGGTACTCTCCTTTTGAATACTCTTCTTCTAAAATAAATTTCGTGTCTTCATCCGCATCACGTGTATGAATAATTACAGGCAGCCTAGTTCTTCGAGATGCTATAATATGATTCCTAAAACTACGTTTCTGTGTTTCACGACAGCTATGTTCATAAAAATAATCTAGTCCTGTTTCACCCACACCAACAACTTTGGGGTGTTTTAAAAGTTTAATTAAATCTTCTACATTTATTTCTGGTTCATTTTCAACTTCATGCGGATGAATACCAATAGAACACACAATATCATCATAAGAATCAGCAAGAGCTATAATTTCCGTAGCTTGTGTAATTTTTGTAGAGATTGTAACCATAAGCTTTACTCCAGACTCTCGAGCACGTATGATTACTTGATTACAATCTTCTTTAAAATCAGGAAATGTAAGATGGCAATGACTATCTATAAGCATGCCGTCATTTATATCATATTTTTATAAATTAAAAAATAATTATACTAATTTCGCTAATTCAATTAAAATCTCTCTAGTATTTTTCAAGCGATCCGAAGGGTCTTTGGTAAAATTTTTGAATAATAAGCTATGATCAGGACGTAATTTAACATTTTGATCATATTTATTTAAGAACTCTACAAGACCTGCAGGGTTAGAAAATTCTTGTTTTCTAAAATGCAATACGACCGCTTTCATTCCTGCATCAATTCTCTCTATACCAACTTGACGACACAGTATTTTTAAATGAACAATTTGTAATAAAGACTCCACTTCTTTGGGCAAAATTCCAAAACGATCTATCAATTCAGAAGCAAAACTTTGGATTTGTATATTATCTTCTAAATTTGCCAAACGTCTATATAATCCCATACGTATATCAAAATCACGAATATAACTCTCAGGCAATAAGACAGGAATATCTAGATTGACTTGGGGAGACCAAATTTCTTCAGTCTGCAATCCTTTTTGTTCAGCAATAGCCTCTTCTAGCATCGATTGGTAAAGCTCATAACCAACTTCACGAACATGGCCTGTTTGCTCTTCCCCTAATAAATTTCCAGCACCTCTTAAATCTAAGTCATGGCTTGCAAGCGTAAACCCTGCCCCAAGTTTATCTAAGGATTGCAATACCTTAAGCCTCTTTTCCGCACCATCAGTTAAAGTATCTTCGTCATTATAAGTCATATAAGCATATGCACGTAGCTTAGAACGCCCAACACGCCCACGCATCTGATATAATTGAGCCAAACCAAACTTCGATGCCTGATAGATAATCATTGTGTTTGCAGAAGGGATATCAATCCCAGATTCAATAATGCTCGTAGAAAGTAAAACATCATACTTTCCTTCATAAAAAGCATGAATATGTTCTTCTATATCTACACGAGACATCTGCCCATGAGCCATTACAAAACGTATCTCTGGTACATGTTCAGATAAAAATGTCGCCATAGTATCTAAATCAGAAATACGAGGACAAATAAAGAAACTCTGCCCACCACGGTATTTCTCGCGTAATAATGCTTGACGAATACCCACCGCATCAAAAGGTGTAACAAAGGTTTGTATTGCTAAACGATCAACGGGAGGCGTTGTAATTAACGATAAATCACGTAACCCCGCTAAAGATAACTGGAGCGTACGTGGAATTGGCGTCGCTGTTAACGTGAGAACATGTATCTGTGCACGTAATGATTTTAATTGTTCTTTATGCACAACTCCAAAATGTTGCTCTTCATCTATAATAACAAGTCCCAAATCAGAGAATGATATAGTTTTTGCTAATAGACCATGAGTACCAATAACAATATCAATTTCACCATTAGCTAAAGATTTCTTAACCATACTAGCATCTTTATTTGATACCAAACGTGATAATTCACCAATACGTACCGGTAACCCTGCAAAACGCTCCCGGAAACTCTGAGCATGCTGTCGTGCCAATAAAGTTGTCGGCGTAACCACAGCCACCTGAACCCCAGACATAGCAACAATAAAGGCAGCCCTTAATGCAATTTCTGTTTTTCCAAACCCAACATCTCCACAAATCAAACGGTCCATCATCTTACCTGAGGATAAATCATCAATCACCGCTTCTATACAACTTAATTGATCTTCTGTTTCATCAAAAGGAAACCGTGCAGAAAATTCATTATATACAGCTTCTTCAACAGTAAACTTACGTGATGTTTGTATTGCACGGCTTGCTGCAATTTTAATTAACTCACCCGCCATATCACGTAATTTATTTTTTAGGCGCGCTTTACGCCCTTGCCAGTTAGCACTTCCCAAACGATCTAAAGAAATCACTGCACTATCAGAACCATAACGGCTTAATAATTCTATATTTTCAACAGGTAAAAATAAACATTCCTCATCCGCATATATAATTTTCAAACAATCATGCGGTATATCACTAACATGAATAATTTCTAAGCCCGCAAAACGTCCTAAACCATGCTCTACATGAATCACTAAATCTCCATGAGATAGGTTAGAGCTTTGCGTTAAAACATCACGATTCGACTTTGCCGATTTAGAACGAATTAAGCGCTCACCTAAAATATCCTGTTCTGCAATAACAATGAAATCATCTGTCTCAAAGCCAGTTTCCAGAGGTAATATAAATACTCCTACGGTTTGTTTCTCAAATGACAACCCTTCTTGCCATGTTTTCATAGAAGAAATAGCACCTAAATCATGTTCCTTAAGCATAGATACCATACGATCTAATGAACCAAGACTCCAGCAAGCAAGGAATACACGGCGACCTTCTTTATGCACTTGATGAATATAAGACACAACTGAGTCAAAGACATTAACATCCTGTTGTTGACGTTCCACAGAAAAATTATACCCTTGTCTTGCTGTAAAGTATTGTTCTGTTTCTTGCTCGAAAGGTGAAAAAACATGTTGTTTTTTTTGAGAAATCTTTAGTTTCCATTCTTCCATAGTCATATATAACTGTTCTGGAGAAAGATATTTAACACCTGTCACTTCTCGTTCCTGCATAGACAAACGAGCTTGATAATAATCTTCAATTTGTAGAAAACGTTCTTCAACTGCATTAGCAGATAAAGAATCAAACATTAAGATTGCATTATTAGCATAATCAAACAGACTTTCTAAAGACTCATGTAATAAAGGTAACCA
>CAYMEP010000080.1:0-5216 GCA_964389695.1 uncultured Rhodobiaceae bacterium
GAGTAGAGCGCGAGAAGGCGGTTCGTCGAGCTCAGGTTCGTCCCTTCTTGCTAGCTGGACAAAGTCTGACTTACTACGATTCTTTGTTGCAAGAAGTGGCAGACGAGATGATGGCGAGTGGTCTTCGGTGTCCTGTTGTGTCTATAAGACCCTTGAGAGAAGGATCGAGTTGATATGAGCAAAGTTGAGAATCATCTGACTCAGTTTGTGATTCAGAAGATTTGGACTCTGGGGGGCTACGCCTACCGGCAGAATGCGGGCAGTGCTTTCGTAAAGGAGAAGGGAGGAGAGCGTCGGGTGCGCATGGGGGTTTCGGGGATTTCGGATGTTGTCGGCGCGCTGAGAGGTCGTCCTCTGTATGTTGAGGTAAAATCTCCTAACGGCGTGCAACGCGCGTCGCAGGTGGCGTTCGAGAAAAGAATCTCTGCAAGGGGTGTCGGTGGGCTTTACTGCGTGGTGAGGTGTCCCCAAGACTTGGACGACAAGCTGCGTCAGTGGGGGTTGTTGGATGTATGAGCGCCATGAGTGCGCGTATCCGGCGGGAGATCCGCGCGAGGACGACTTCCGATTTTGCCTGAAGCCGCGAGAGCGCGGGGCTTATTGCATGGAGCATGCGAATCTCTGCTACAAGAAAGTTTGGGGTCGAGGTAAATCCACAAGAGTCTTCAGTGCGAGGTCTTGGAAAAAACCTTGCGTCGAAGCAGAGATGGAAGAAGAAGAGAGACTCCAGCCCTCCCCCCCCAAGCCAGAAGAGACGATCAGTCCATTAGAGAAAGAGAGGCAAGACAAGGTAAAAGAATACAACAGAAAGTATTACTTGAAGAAGAAGGCTCAAAAAGAGGTGTCGTTGCAGGCATCGCGGGCGGCTTGCGCTTCTGCACGAGCCTCATCGCAAGACATTCCTTTGTAGCGAGCAAGAGAGAATGCGCGAGCGTAGGCTTTTCGCTTGGGATTTCTTCTTCTGTATTCGTTGTTGTATTGACGCAAAAGCCTCCTCTCTAGAGGACATGCGAGGAAGGCAGACCGCTCTTGATTCCGTATGGATTTTGCCATTCGGTCAAGCATTGGAAACAGCGGGCTGTCGATGCTCTTTGCGTATCTGGCGATGACGGAGATTTGATACCATCCGCGCATTCGACAATACGCCTCGCACGCCTCTCTTGATTCGAGGGCTTTTGTCCATACTTTCGGTGGTGCGCCCGAAAGACTGCGAAAACCGAGATGATGCTTGAGGGCTATAGCATGTAGGGATGTTGGAATTGGATGTAGCGCGTGCGACCGCTTTGCTTGACGGCGCGGAGAATCTGATAGCGGGGGTCTCTGCCCTCATCCGCCAAGCCGATATGAACCCAACCCTGACGGAGTTCGTGAGGATCGGTCATGAACTCGCAGATGGCTTGGTCGATTGGCAGCTCACGCCTTTCAACAAGGGGAGCTAATACAGAGTGAAAGAAGGTGTAGTTGGAGACAGGCAGGTTGTCTAGGTCTGCCGCCAAGCCTTTCTTGTGCGCCGAGTTGCGCGCGCCGCCCTGCTCGTCGTTGACTCTGCCCTTCCGCAAGCCGCTCGACACAAAGAGGCTATGTCCTCCCGCCTTGTTTCGCAGAGTCTCTAGGACTTCGCAAACTCGCCCAAGGCTCTTGCGTTGTGCGGGGGTAGGCGTGTTGTCGTAGCCCTTGCGCGAGGCAAAGGACGAGCGAATCATCTCCTGCACAGTGAAGTGAGGGGTGAGGTAGTCAGCCATCTCGATTCCCTTTCTTGACGGACTGAACGATCGCCTTGCCCATAGCCTTCATGAACTCTGTCTTGAGAAGGGCGATGATAGCGAATGCGGTGAAAACAGCGTAGAAGAGCGGGGCAGGGATTTTGTCGGGGTTTTTGAAATAAAAATAAGCGACGAAAAGCATGCCACCACCGCCAAGAGCAGTTGTGCGTTCCTTTGTGCGAGCCACGCCGTAGCCTGAAGCAGCTTTGACGGCGGTCTTAGCGAGACTGAAGATTCCCATTTTGCGATTCCTCTTGTGTTGGGGGTTTGTCGGTTTCGTCTGAGTCTCTGACGATGTCGAGGTTGTCGGGGGAGAACGGCATTGGCTCGATGCCAACCTGTTGCTCGATGCGTTTGAGACGATCATTCATCTCGTCGAGTCTGCGAATCACTTCGTCTTCGCTGATCTCTTTTGTCTTCCGCAGTTCCATTTTTCCTTTGTAGCAAAAAACATTGCTTTCGTCTTTAAAAAACTGCACTCTTGGGCGGAGGGGGGTGTTTTGGGAGGATTGATTCTTTAGAGTGAGTCTCGAAAAACAACATTGCTAGTAAAGAAAACCTTTACTAGCGAAAAAGGTAAGGTATTACAAGGGCTTACTAGTAAAGAAAACCTTTACTAGCAAAACAGAGAGAGACTATGTCTGCACATCACCTCGCAGGAAAAGAGAAAACGGCGAATCACCGCGCGAAAATCAGCGCAACAATGACTAGCCGATTCGCTGGCGCGGAGGGAAAAGAGGAGCGCGCGCGCATCAGAGCTGTGAAGTTGCTCTGCCCCGATCCCTCTCTCCCCCTAGAGCAGCTTTCTCTAGACGAGTGGAAGGGCTACACGCACAGTCTGAACCTCGCTGTTGATGAGGTCATGCGAGCGTGAGTTCTGCCACTGCCGAAGGGAAGAGCCTGACTATCGCGTCTGAGAGAGCGGGCATTTTTGAAATCGACCAGACTCAGTCTGCGTATGTTCTTTGCCTGTTGAGATACTACAGCGACCCGCAAGCTGAGCGCATCGCGCGTTTGCGCGCCAAAGATGTTTGCCTAGATGAATATCCGAATAAAGAGGAGCGAGACCGCCTCTATCCCAACATCGCCATCCTGTCCTTTGAGACAAGGACGATTGAGCGTCTGTCGGGCGTTGTGATGAAGACGGCGATGGAGAATCTGCTTTGCAGTAGGGAGAGAGGGAACACGATGATGCAGGGAGCTCTGTCTCGCCTCGAAGCGATTGCCATGTTCGACATAGACCGAATCTTCACGAAGGAGCATGGCGTGAAGAGGACAAAGCTCAACCTTGACATAGAAACCCGACGACTGGTCGATCCACAGTATGACAACGAGGGGAATTTGTCGGGTTGGAAGCTGATGAGTCGTCTTGTCGCAAACAAAGCTATCATTCAGGGTTTGAAGATTTTGCATGGGATTCGGGACAACGAGAAAGCCTATCTAGAGGACGCAACCCCTCCCGACGATTGGGTTAACGATTTTATGGGCGAAGAAGAAAACAAGGAAGAAGAACCGCGCGAGGACTCCTGATGGCTTACAAACCTTACGATTTCTACAAGCCGTATGTGCAGGCGGTGTTGTCGAGAAGATATTCGACCTGCTTCCTCTACGGCGGGATTGCGATGGGGAAAACGATGGTGCAGAGCTGGCTGTTGGGGGTTTTCGCAGGAGCGGTGTATCATAAGAATCTCTTGAAATACACGATGCCTCCCTGTAAGGACGGAGTGCGTCGCACAAAGACCTATGTTGTGAGAGCGAAGATCGGAGACATCGGCGAAGCGACCAAGCCTGTTTTGCAAGAGCTGTTTCCCTCTATCGCCGACCAGTTCAGAGGGCTATCCAACCGACAGAATCCGCAATGCTTTATCAAGGGCGATCTGCCTGACGGCACGGGCTTTGAGTGGGAGATTATCGGACGACCGCTTGCGGACGACAAGCAACTCGAATCGTTTTCAGGGCTGCAGATGACAAACGCCTTTTTCGATGAGGTTGCATGGCTAGACGAGACGAGGTTCAGCGCGGCGGCAGAGCGCGTCGGTAGATTCCCGACAAAAAAACGCTACCCCGAGCTATGGAATGTTGATGAGGAAGGCAGACCTGTAGCGTTGTTCCACGACATCGTCTTGGCGGCGACAAACCCGCATGGTGAGGACAACTGGGTTTTCCAAAGAGAGAAGCGCGGCAACGCCAAAGAGTTTTTTTTCCAAACGCCTCCTGTGATAGAGCGTCTGCGGTTCGGCACTCCTGTAAGAGGTGCGGATGGCAAGCCTGTCTACACACCTGCAGGGAAGGAGGTTTTGAAGAATGTGTTGGAATCGCACATTGAACGCCCCCTCGCCAGCCGCGAAGAAGAGATCGAGCGCAAGGTTTTCGGAAGGTTTGCGAAATATGAGGAAGGAATCAGAGTTTTTGAGGCGTTCGATCCGATGACGCACACCATCGATTCGACTGATGCGATGTTGTCGGAGAGGGATGACCTCTATGTTGGGATTGACGCTGGGGGAAACACTTACTCACCGGCGGCGATTTTCGCGCAGAGGCGAGACGACCAGTTTGTCGTGTTCTACGAGTATGCGCAGTTCGAGTATCAGCGCAGAGCCACGACAACCCATGCTTTTGCGAGAGAAGTTGTGCGGTATTTGACGGAGAACTTTGAGCATCGTCGTGTGAAGTGTTTCATCGATCCCGCTTCGACGACCTCCAGCGTTAACGACATCAACAACCGATCGACGATGCGTATCATGCAGGAGGAGGGGTTGGAGTCAGATTCGATAACGCTACGGGAGTGTCCTATCAGCAACAACGACCAAGTGAGTTTGCGCGCGGGCTTGGAAGTCTTGCTACGCGAGAAGAGCGAGATTTACCCCATGCAGAGAATCGTTATGAACAGGACGAAGTGTCCTGTCCTATGCCGCGCTTTGAAATCGACTTATGTCTTCAAGAAGAAGAGCGCAACAAGCATGACTGGGGACTTTGCCGAGAAGCCGCACAAGCAACCTCCCGATGCGGATTGCGTTGATGCGCTGCTCTACCTTCTGGCGGGAGCGGGCATGCGGGGTGAGCAGGTTGATCGGCGGGCGGTGCATTTGCAAGGCATCGCGCGGGCGAGGGGCTTGGGAGCGCGCAAAGAGCAGAATACCGACCCTCTTTTTGTTTCGCGCGCACGCCGGCAAGGGGGGAATCCTTTCTTTTATTGACAAGGGGGGGGATTAGGGGTAAAGAGGGAAAATGTCTCACTCTACTACTCTCACGAAAGGAATCACAGATGACTGACCACGACCCAAATCAAGACCTCCCCACCGCAGAAAATTTTGTGGCTCGATGCTACATCATCCTCGCCGCCGACGGAAACCTGAAGGTAGAAGACTTGGTGTGCAAGAAGGGCGAGGATTTCGATGCCTTCGCATCTAGCCACAAAGGACTCAAAATCGAAGGCATTCATCACAAAATGAT
>CAYMEP010000081.1:0-1423 GCA_964389695.1 uncultured Rhodobiaceae bacterium
CCAGAGGTTCTTCTTCTCCATCATACGTAGTTTGGAAATCAACCGTATTTTTATTGATGTCCTCTAATAAGAGCCCCGCTGTATAGGTCATACGTGCTTCTGTATAACGCATTGCCGCAGCACCATCGCCATCAATATTACCAAAATTACCTTGCCCATCAATCAACGGATAACGCACAGAAAACTCTTGAGCCAACCTCACTAAAGCATCATAAACAGATTTATCTCCATGCGGGTGATATTTACCAATAACATCTCCTACCACTCTAGCGCATTTTTTAAAGCCTAATTGCGGGTCAAGTTTCAATTGTCGCATAGCAAATAATAAACGTCTATGAACAGGTTTCACACCATCTCTAACATCAGGAAGCGCTCGATTTGTAATTGTAGATAACGCATATGCCAAATAACGTGTAGCTAATGCCTCACGTAAATTGACTTTCTGGTCAAATGACTCAAGTATTGGTAAATCGCTCATGATTTTAATATAGAGAGATTCGTTTTTTCTAAATCCCTGAATAATAAATTTAACATTTGTTCTCTTGCCTTTGGTATATCCATACCTAAACTACGGTACAATCGATTTTGTAAAAAGTAACCTGTTAAAGTAAAAGCATCATATAAACATTCTTTGTCTATAGCTAGCTTATTATTTTTTAAGAAATTAGGCAAAGGTAGTAATTTATCTAAATAAGGCTCTGCGGCTTGTGCGGAGACTGCACGACCACTGCGTGGCGAAACATGCGTCAAATTTTTATCAGACCCTGTTGCTGCACAAATAGATAAATCTAACCCAAACCCCATATCTTCTAATAATACCATTTCATAATAAATAAAAATCTTTTGCCAATGTTCCATTTCTACATGATCTAATAAAGTCAATAACATATCATAAATACGTGGATAATGGTTACGCTCAGGCAAACAAGATAGAAGCTGGCAAGCAGCAATTAATACTGATAATTGCAATGGGTTATTCATCCTAAGTGCTGCATATGGCATATTTAATTCAAGTGTAAAGTTCCCCAGATGTTCGGATAACCGCGCTTTCCAATTGACAAAGACCTGATTGCCAATTTGTACAATTGGACGCATTCTTTTTCCCTTAGCACCACGGACTAACCCTGTATAGCACCCTTCATCACGTGTAAATATTTTCAAAATTGCTGATGTTTCACCATAGTCTTGAACCGATAAAATAATTCCTTCACCTGTCCATTCCATAATAAACCTCTTATTTCTTTAGGTTATGAATACCCATCATACGATAGCGTTCAGGATCATTCATCCAATTTTCTCTGACTTTTACAAATAAAAACAAATGCACTTTATGTCCAAAAGATTCTTCCATTTCTTGTCGTGCCAACATGCCAATTTCTTTAATACTCTGCCCTCCTTTTCCAAGAATAATAGCTTTTTGTCC
>CAYMEP010000081.1:1433-5160 GCA_964389695.1 uncultured Rhodobiaceae bacterium
ATAAATAACTTGTTCTATTTTTACACTACCGATTTTTTGCCTTAACCATCTCTCCGATTCAACCGTTAATGAATAAGGCAATTCTTGGTGAAAACGTAGGAAGAGCTTTTCTCGTGTAATTTCTGCAGCTAGAATCATAGAAGGAATATCCACCACCACATCTTCTGGGTAATGCCAATGACCAGCTGGTATAACTTGAGCTAATGTGTCTATAAGTTCTTCAAAACCTGTTTTTTTCAAAGCAGAGATCATAAAACTACTCTGAAAATGAACTTTTTCATTTAACTCTTTTGTGATTTTCAATAATATTTCCCGTTTTACCTTATCCACCTTATTTAATATTAAAAACACAGGTTTTTTAATTTGTTTCATTTTGTCTAGAATCAATTCCGTTTCTACACTTAAAGGAGCGCTCACATCAATCATTACTACGATTGCATCAGCCTCTTCAGCACTGTGCCACGCTTCTTTTACCATTGCCTGGTCTAGCTTTTGACTACCTTCAAATATACCTGGTGTATCCACCAATACAATTTGTGACTGTTGATGAAGCAATATGGCTCGTAATCTCGCCCGTGTTGTTTGTGCCTTATGCGTTACAATAGCTACTTTTTGACCAACTAGTTGATTAACTAAAGTAGATTTTCCTGCATTAGGTGCTCCAATAATTGCAATAAACCCAAACCGCATTATATATCTTTCAATTTTTTAAATAAAATACTAGCCGCTTTGAACTCTGCACTTTTACGAGATAACCCTGATGCTTGAGCTTTATTTTGACCACTAACATCTACTTCAACAGTAATTTCAGGTGCATGATCTGGCCCTGTCTTTCCGATAATTTTATAAATAGGAATCTCCCAACCTTTACCTGCTGCAAATTCTTGTAAAACAGACTTATCATTTTTAGGCACGTCAATCATTTCTTCCATCATATCTTTCCATGCCATTAGTATAATCTTTTTGACAACAACAAACCCCGCTTCAAGATAAATTGCTCCAATAACTGCTTCACAAACATCCGCCAATATATTGGCACTCATTTTTTGCAAAGGCAAATCAGAAGAAATGGCATTTTGTATTTTATATAACTTTGCAACTTCTACACAAGAATCTCTACTCACTAATACAGCATGACGTTTTGCTAAATCACCTTCTGAGCTTTGAGGGTATTTCATAAATAAAGCCTCTGCTAAAATCAAAGCTAACACTCGATCTCCTAAAAACTCTAACCTTTCATAATTTTTGTCTTGATGACGTCCCGCATGTTGTAAAGCTTCCTGTAATAAACCTAGATTCTTAAACGAATACCCTAACCGTTTTTGTAAAGCCGTTTGCCTATCATATAATGAACTCACCGAATACTCTTAGAAATACGTGTCCATCTGATAGCTTGTTCATTTTTCTTCCAAACCATAGTCTTATCATAGGAAAAAAACAGCATTTTTGCTTTTCCAACAAGATTTTCAAAAGGAACAAAACCAACCTCGTCCAAATAACGGCTATCTACAGAATTATCTCGATTATCCCCCATAACAAAATAATGGTTACGTGGAACAATAAAACGTGATGTATTATCTTGTATACCATTTGGTTCCATATCTAATACTTTATAACTAACCCCATTAGGTAAAGTTTCTGTATAACGGACAACTGATTTTTCTTCACCAGTATCTTCATCACGATATAAAAATGGCGTTTCTTTGGTACGTTGCACGGCACTCCCATTAATATACAGAACCCCCTGCTTTATTTGAACAATATCACCCTCTAAACCTATCACTCTTTTAATATAATCTGTACGTCCATCTGTAGGTAATTTAAAAACTACCACTTCCCCTCTTTGAGGTTTGTTTTCTAAAACTCTTCCAGAAAATATAGGAGGACTAAAAGGCAAACTATGGCGAGAATAGCCATAGCTATATTTAGCTACAAAAAGATAATCTCCAACCAATAATGTTGGGTACATAGAAGAAGAAGGAATACTAAAAGGCTGAAACAGAAAACTACGTATAGATAAAGCAATCAATAATGCCACAACAACATTAAATATAAAACTAGGCGGTTTCTTTTTCTTTTTTATCATATACTGTTTCATATTCATTATACCTTTACTAAGAGATTAGCAGATATTGTCACAAAAGCTAGTGCATAGATAGATTCACTGCTCAAACTAATATGTAATTTGGCCTCCATATTTTGAGGAATCCTTTTTTGTAGTTTTTTCCATGTTTCACCAGTGATAATTAACTCTGGGCAAGATAACTTATTACTTCTGATTTCTATATCGGTGAATATAACATCTCTTGATATACCCGCACCTAACCCTTTCAATCCAGTACCCATAGCTTTCGAGAAAGCTTCTTTTGCTGCGAATCGTTTTGCATAAAAAGCAGCAATATCCTTGACTGTTTGTGCTTGTTCTTGCTCTGCCTGCGTAAAGATACGATTCTCGAAATTTGTTTTATATTTACACAAGCTTTGTTCAATACGCTTAATGTCTACAATATCTGTTCCAATACCAATAATCATCTGATTTATTATATCCCAGCTCTAGCTTGATCCATCAATTTTCTCATATTTTGGATAGATTTTTGTAAACCAATAAAGATTGCCTCTCCGATCAGGAAGTGTCCTATATTTAACTCTTGCAATTGTGGAATTTTTGCAATGGATTGCACCGTTTTATAACAAATTCCATGTCCCGCATGAACTTCTAGGCCTTGCTGTTGGGCTATAATGGCAGCCTGCTCCAAACGATGAAATTCTTCTGCTATCATTACTTTGTTACCTCGATGGTAAGTATTACAATATATCCCTGTATGTAATTCAACAACTTGAGCACCGAGAACCGCAGCTAATTTAATTTGTTCAGGGTCTGGAGCTACAAATAAGGACACCGCACAACCTACTTTATTGAGTTCTTTAATAAAACTTCCTAAAACAGTTTTTCCAGCACAAACATCTAACCCACCTTCAGTTGTCAACTCTTCACGTTTTTCTGGAACAATACAAACACCATGCGGCTTATGCCTTAGAGCCATTTCTTTCATTTCTTCTGTAGCTGCTATTTCAAGATTCAACGGCAAATCAATATCTGAAGATAGATATTCAATATCTTTATCTGCAATATGTCTTCTATCTTCTCTTAAATGTGCGGTTATACCATCTGCACCTGCCTGTTTTGCTATTTCTGCAGCACGCACTGGTTCAGGATGCACACCTCCTCTTGCATTTCGAATCGTAGCGACATGATCTATGTTCACTCCTAATCTCAATTTATTTTTTTTGCATAATGACATTCTTCTTCTTATTCCTTATTATAAAATAATATACCACTATATAAAAGCAAAGACCTACGATAAATCCTAAAACTACTCCTCCCATAATTACTTCCCAAGGAATACTTATTTCCCATGAACCTATAGAGATAGAATTTGGCAAAAAGGGTTCAATATTTGTATATTTGAATAATAAATAACCAATATATGTAGCAGCTATTAATATGAAAGGAAATGTGAAAGGGTTTCCAACAGCAGTCCCCAAAATTGCCATCAATACACTACTTCTCAAACACCAAGCAACCAAGATAGATAGTAACAAATGAAATCCAAAAAAAGGGGTCATAGAAAAAAAAACACCAATTGAAAGTCCTGATGCAAGCATATGAGTCGTAGCATTAGTTTTAAACAATTATATTTTAATATTTTTTATTTCTTTTACTCAT
>CAYMEP010000082.1:0-5094 GCA_964389695.1 uncultured Rhodobiaceae bacterium
CTTCTGCATTTCACAACGTATGTTCTAAGATATCTTTGGGGGGCTAAAGTTAATCTTATTGGCAAGATACCTGAGGATGGTTTGCTTCTTGCCAACCATACGGGTTGGGGGGATGGTATTTTTATACGTTATTACTTCCTTATTTCAATCGTTATTAAATCAGAATTAACGGACACTCCTCTAAAGAAGTTTATATTTGCAGATAGCATGGCATCTGTTGCCACCGACCGTAGCAACAAGAGAAGCATGGTGGAATCTTTAGGTAAAATGCGAGAGGATTTAGAAGAATTATCTCCTTTATGGTTTATGTTTCCCGAGGGGAAAACATCGGATGGTTTGCAGGTTCTTCCCTTTAAATCTTCTTTAATTTCTATGGTTTTTGATGAAAACTCTAAGCCAGTAAAGGATGTATACCCAGTTGTATTGTTTTATACAAAGTCTAATGGGAAATATATGGATAAGAATATGATAAAATATTATTCTAGACAAGGTGCGGATAATGTATTTGAACATTTGAAGAGAATAATGTGCAGGAGGAGTGTTGAAGTAAATCTCACCGTGTTACCTAAAGTGCCACAGGAGTTTTTGTCTAACCGTAAGACCGTGGCGGCATATGCTCATAAACAGGTATCTGAATTTTATAATGAACAATTGGAAAAGAATGAAGTTCTAGCCAAAGAGGCATTATAAAATGTCTTCTCAAAGTACGTTAGAGAAATCGGTATATATTAAAACTTATGGCTGTCAGATGAATGTTTATGATACGGAACGTATGAGTGAGGCGTTAGAGCGTTCAGGGTATATATCTGTGGAACAAGCGGAGGGTTCTGATATGGTGATTCTAAATACGTGCCATATTAGAGAAAAAGCCGCTGAAAAAGTATATTCAGAGCTTGGGCGTCTTAGAAAGATAAAGAATAAAAATAAAGATATGATTATTGGTGTTGTTGGTTGTGTGGCACAAGCGGAGGGCAAAGAAATTATAAAACGTGCTCCTGTGGTTGATTTTGTCTTTGGACCACAAGAAATTCAAAATATACCTAGTATGTTAGAAGAATTAAGTGAAAAACGTTTGAAATCTAATAAAGCTCATATTGTACGAACTGATTTTTCTGTTGATGATAAGTTTTCTAAATTACATATGAATAAACGTAGACCTGTGATGAAAGCTCCTGCGGCTTTTGTGACTGTGCAAGAAGGTTGTGATAAATTTTGTACATTTTGTGTTGTTCCTTATACGAGAGGTGCGGAGGTTTCTAGAAACTCGATAGAAATTATTGATGAAGTGAAATCTCTGATTGATACAGGCGTTAAGGAAGTGACTTTACTAGGGCAGAATGTCAATGCATGGAGTGATAAAAAAAATACATTAGGGTTTTCTGATTTGTTATATAAATTGTCGCAAGTTAGTGGTTTGGAGAGGCTTCGTTATACGACGTCTCACCCTTGTGATATGAATGATGAGTTAATTGATTTACATGGGTCTTTGCCTCAATTAATGCCTTCTTTACATTTACCTGTTCAAGTGGGTTCGGATAAAGTACTGAAGCTTATGAATCGAAAACATACAGTACAAGATTACATTGATATTATGCAACGTATTCGCCAGAAACGGCCAGATATTGCCTTTTCTTCTGACTTTATTGTAGGGTTTCCTGGTGAAAGTGATGTAGATTTTGAAGATACATTGTCTTTGGTCAAAGAAATAAAATATGCACAAAGCTATTCTTTTAAATACAGTCCTCGTATTGGTACGCCGGCTGCTTTGGAAGTGCAAATAGATGAGGAGTGTAAATCTGAGCGGTTGCAAATCTTACAAAGATTGTTGAAACAACAACAGAAAGAATTTAATCAGGCGCAATATGGAAAAACTATGTCCGTTTTATTCGAGAAGGTTGGAAAAGAAGAAGGGCAAATTGTAGGGCGTAGTCCTTATTTACAAATTGTTCGTATTGATGCTGGTGAGGATAATATTGGAGAAATACTCCCTGTAAAGATTGAAGCGGTGCATGAAAATCATTTATTGGCATCTGCGGTTGATTAGAGGGTTCTATTATTGAGTTATAAAAGGAGTGTAAAGGATAATTTTCTGATTGCTTTTGATAATAACAGTTTATTATCAAGTGTTGTCGGAGTATTTGGTGAGAACTTACGGTATATAGAAAAAAGATTAAATATATCGATTGTTCATATAGGAAATCAGTTAGTTCTAACTGGGTCTAAAGATGTATGTTTGCGAGTTAATACGGTATTAACGAGATTATATGATAAGGTGAAAAATAGTGCTGACTTAGAGAAGGCGGATATTGACACAGTTTTACGTATGAGTGGAATCAACATGAGTGATATTAAGAGTATTAAAATACAAAATAGAAATATTGTTCCTCGTTCCCCCAAACAAGTAGGTTATTTACAAGCATTATTGGAATCAGAATTAGTTATTTGTGCGGGACCGGCGGGGACAGGAAAAACGTATTTTGCGGTGGCTGTGGCGGTGTATATGTTAATCAACGGAGATGTGGACCGTATCATTTTATCACGACCTGCAGTCGAAGCGGGAGAGAATTTAGGGTTTCTTCCAGGAAATATGCAAGAAAAGATCGATCCTTATTTGCGGCCTCTTTATGATGCATTATATGCTATGCTTCCGGGGTCTCAGGTAGTGAATCTTTTGCAAACAGGGGCAATTGAAATTGCACCTGTTGCCTTTATGCGTGGCAGGACGTTATCAAATTCATTTATTATTTTGGATGAGGCGCAGAATACAAGTTCTATGCAGATGAAAATGTTCTTGACCCGTCTTGGAGAGAATAGCCGTATGGTGGTGACGGGAGATCAGAGTCAGGTTGATTTGCCCATTGGTGTAAAGTCAGGTTTAGTGAGTGCCTTAGATATATTATCGGATGTGGAAGAGATGAGAATGTTTCATTTCTCAGACCAAGACGTGGTGCGGCATGATTTAGTAGGAAAAATTGTATGTGCCTATGATAAGTTCGATCGTGAAAGGGTAAAGTGATGTCTGCTACAACAGATGGTGTTGAATTATTTTCTTATTGGCATGATGATACAAAACCTTTGTGTATAGAAATTTATTGGAAGACGTGTTGGAATCGTAATGGTTGGGAGGAGATAAAACATCTTATGGCAAAAGCTGTGAGATTGGCATATCTAGAAATTCTAGAGAAAGACTTGGCGGGTGTTTGTGTGCGCTTAACTGATGATCAAGAAGTTTGTTCCTTGAATAATCTTTGGAGACAAAAAAATAAACCAACAAATGTTTTAGCTTTCCCGTGTGGAGACATGGAAAATGATTATGTATTATTGGGTGATATTGTCTTAGGGTATGAAACTATTATGTTAGAAGCAAAAGAATATAAAAGGGATTTTTTACACCATGTGTTGCACCTTGTGGTACATGGTTTATTGCATTTAATGGGTTATGACCATATAGATGATAAACAGGCAGACGTTATGGAATCATTAGAGGTGAGTATTTTAAAGAAATTGGGTATTGTCTCGCCTTATGCTATGTTTAAGAAATAAGTAGATATTTTTATATGTCAGGAAAGTATGGGAGCTGTGGGAATAAAAAATATATTCAATTATTTATGGAAAAAGAAATTCTGCTTGTTTAGGAAGAAAAAGAAAAAGGTGTTCTCTAAGCCACTGCAAGAAATTATATCATTATATGATGAACATGATGTGGTTGTATTTCCAGAAACACAATTTCTGTTGGATAATGTTCTTAAATTTCATTATTTACGTGTTGAAGATGTAATGACGCCACGTGCAGATATAGAGGCGGTAGAAGATAAAATCACTTTAGAAGAATTGGTTGTACAATTTAGTAGAACTCCATATTCATGTTTACCTGTTTATAAGGACACATTAGATAATCCTATCGGTTTGGTGCGCGCCAAAGATGTGATGCCACTTTTGAGTCAGAGGAATGAAAATGTTGTGTCTTGGTTAGATATACGTCGTGATGTTATTTATGTGCCAGTGTCTATGCCTGTTTTGGATCTTTTATTACGTATGAGGGCAACAAGGATAGGCGTTGCTTTAGTTGTTGATGAATATGGAGGAACAGATGGACTTGTGACGATTGGTGATTTAACAGAAAAAATTATGGGTGAAGTTAGTTCTGATGATGATTTATTGTCTTTGGAATTAGTTGAAAAGTCTGTGGGGGTTTATGATGCGTCAGCAAGGTTACCTATTTGTGACTTAGAAAAAGAACTGGGTGTTATATTTGAACGAGAGGAAGGAATTGATACATTGGGGGGGCTTTTGTTTTCTCGTACGGGGCGTGTGCCAGAACGTGGTGAAATTATCACATGTGACTCTGGTGTAGAATTTGAAATTATAGAAATGGATGCGCGACGAATAAAACTTTTGCGTATATATTTTAATAATTTTAGAGAACTGTAAATGGCAATTTCTTTTAATGTGAGTGAATTATTAGTCGGTTATCGAGACTGGATATATAATTTATCTAGAAAAAAGGGTTGGGTATTTGATATATTATTAGGTATTGTCGCAACACTTTCTATTTCACCTTATGGTTGGTGGCTTATATTTATTTATTTACCTGCAGTTTTCTGGAGAATAGGGGCGCAAGAAAAAAGAATAGGCGCATTATTTGTTACTTTTCGTTATATAATATCATCAGGTACTCTGATGTGTTACTGGTGTTTTTTCGCGTTTTTTCACGGGGAACCGGAGCAGATGTTTACAATTGGGAATATTGCTCTAGCAGTATGTTCTATTGCGGCAGGCTTTGCTTTTCTTAGCCTTTTTTCTGCTTTGCCAGGATTCATTTTGTGTCACAAGTTTAAACAGCGGTCTACTTTAGAGAATGTGTTGTATTGTGCCGCTATATTCGTATTATTTGATTTTATACGTTTACATTCTAATTTCTTGCTACCTTGGAACTCTTATGGGGCAATGGCGATGATGTCTTTGCCATTTTCACAGGGGGCATCATTGTGGGGTGTGCTAGGTCAATCTTTTTTCGTTATTTTAATGGGTTTAACGCCTGTTCTGTGGCTAGAGAACAAAAAATATGCGATCGGGGTATTATGTATTATAGCT
>CAYMEP010000083.1:0-5083 GCA_964389695.1 uncultured Rhodobiaceae bacterium
TATTAACATTACCTTTTCAAAATTTCATAGATATTGTCACTAGCCCGAATTTCTTAGAAAAGCAATATAAAACCGTAACAGAGTTAAGGATAATCAACAGATTGCATTTCTTGCAAACGTGAAACCGTACGTAAAAATTCAAAAACACCATCTCCTTCAACATATAAACGTTCAGGGCTGGCTTCACTAGAGGCAAATAATTTGACTTTATATTCATAGAGAACATCAATCAGATGTATAAAACGTGTTGCTTCATTACGCTTTGTCTTATCTAATAAAGGAATATTATCGATGAAAATTATTTCAAACCTTTGAACAATTTGTAAATAATCTGACGCCCCTAAATTTTCTTCACATAAATCAGCAAACGAAAAACGAGCAATTTTATCAAAGCTTTGTGGTACAAAGAGTTTACGTCCTTGGACGGACAGAAACAGTGACTCTACCACATTTCCTGAAACAAAATACTGAAACACTTTGTCCATGGCACGCTCTTCCTCCTCTTCCGAAGCGATAAACCAAGATTTTTGTGTCATCTGCCTATCTTGACGGTAATCCCGATTAGACTCCAAATGTAAAATATCAAGACGTATATTCAACAAATCTATAAAGGGTAAAAATCGTTCTCGATGTAACCCATTTTTATATAATGCCTCTGGCGCACGATTAGATGTCATTATGAGAAAAATACCTCGCTCAAAAAAAGCCTTGAATAAACGAGCCAATATTGAAGCATCAGCAATATCTCTGACTTGAAACTCATCAAAACATAATAAACATACCTGTTTTGCTAGCTGGTCAGCGACAAAAGCAATCGGATCTTGCTCTTTTATTTTTCCAGCTTGCCGTTGTTTACGAAATTGATAAATCTGATGGTGAATATCAGCCATAAATTCATGAAAATGAACTCTTCTTTTTTGTTTTACAGGCACATGTTCATAAAACAAATCCATCAGCATAGATTTTCCACACCCAACCCCACCATATATATACAGACCTTTTGGTATGATGCTCGATTGCTTTATCAGAAAAGACCACCAACGTTTTTTCTTCTGTAACATAGATAAATGCTGATAAAGTGGCTCGCAAGACTTGACCACAGAGTCTTGCACAGAATCTACTTTAAGATTATTTTTCTCTATATGCTGATGATATATCTGTAAAAAATGCTTCTGCATAAGATAGTTGTAAAATAAAAACTCCAATATGACAAATAAGAGTCGCAGTAATTATTTTACAAAAACCCTTTTTTATATAGACTATGCTCTATGGCAACACAAAATGAAATCATTTTAAGATATATTATTGATTTTTGTTCAGAAGAAAATTCATTAGAATTTTTTTTGGCAGATTTTAGCAAAAAAAGAAGATATCATTAATTCTTATCATTGACATGATTACCCTAAAAAATTACACTACCTCATCTTGTTAACTATTATTAAGGGGCAATCATAATGAAATCTAAAAATACAATATACTTTATCACATTATTGATACTATCTACAAGCCTCGCAGGATGTGGCTTCAATGCTACCCCTGTCCCCAATGGTGGTGATTGTGTTATACCCAATGATTGCACTAGTAATAACTGTGTACAAGTAACACCAAGTCGAAGAATTTGTGTAGCACGACCATAACAGTAAGTTTATGTAGTCATTTTGTTCCGCTCCTATCAAAAATAGTAGTAGCACAAAAATTATTTGCATCTATGCTTAGACATAATTAATACTACTAGCAATAGTATTAAAAATAAAATACTCTGTATTTATAAAATTAATTGGGGAACTTCCATGAAATACATATCTATAATCATCTTATTAATCGTACCTATGAGTTTGTCTGGGTGCCCTGCTCCTCAGCTTTGTAATTTTGACAATGATTGTCCTGCGGGTGCCTCATGCGTTGTTCCTAATGCAGGACGCCCATCAACTCCAACGAATCAAGGAGTTTGCTTGTTCAACACAGCCGGTTAGTAGCTACTTAGAATGTCATCTCAATCATGCTAGACTAAACGGCACGCTCTACCATCAATTTTTTGGTTTCTGCAATCGCTTTTGCAGGCGACAAACCTTTCGGGCAGGCCTTGGCGCAATTCATAATCGTGTGACATCTATATAAACGATATGGGTCTTCTAACTCATCTAAACGATCACCCGTTGCCTCGTCACGACTATCTGCCAACCAACGATAAGCTTGTAGTAGAACTGCAGGTCCTAAATACTTATCTGAGTTCCACCAATAGCTCGGACAAGACGTAGAACAACAAGCACAAAGAATACATTCATATAGCCCATCCAATTTAGCTCTATCTTCTTTTGATTGTTTCCACTCTGCTTGCGGAGTCGGTGTATCTGTTTTCAACCATGGTTCAATGGAACGGTATTGGGCATATAGATTCGTTAAATCAGGCACTAAATCCTTGACGACTGGCAAATGAGGTAAAGGATAAATTTTAAGCGTCCCCTTAACCTCATCGATAGCTTTAGTACAAGCGAGCGTATTTTGTCCATCGATATTCATCGCACAAGATCCACAAATTCCTTCACGGCAAGAGCGTCTAAATGTCAGAGTCGAGTCTTGTTCATTTTTAATTTTAATAAGGGCATCAAGCACCATAGGACCACATTCATCTGTATCAATCGTATAGCTATCGATACGAGGGTTTTCTTCATCATCTGGCGACCAGCGATAAATGTCTACTTTTTGAGAAGACTTAATATCAGACGGCACAGAGTGAACGACTCCTTTTTTTACTTTTGAATTCGCTGGTAAGGTAATTTCAGCCATAATTAAAACTTTCTATTTTGATAAAAGCATATTCTCTATATCACTCATATCAGTACATTTATAGCCCTTTTCTGTAAAACATTTTCTCATACCATCAGAAAACTCATGAGTCAGAGATTCTACTTGTTCATACTTTTCGCCCCATGACTCAATGGCATCTTCAAAATTTTGAACAATACCCCTCTCATCACTGTCAAACACTTGTACATAAAAATCATTTTCAAACCCTAAATATTTAAGGGATTTTTGAATCAACGCTGTCTTACCAACACGCTTTCAACCAGACATAGAACAAAAGAAAAATTGTTCAGCTTCATTTTCAATGTCTTTACTCATAATTTACTCCTAATAGACTCTTGCTTTAGGTTTGATATAGTCTATTTCATCTGTCAAAGTGAAGTCATGAACTTTACGATAACTCAATTTCGCTTTACCACCATTCTTATCTAACGTATTGCTGACATGAGCCAATGTATGTTTCATCCATTTTGCATCATCTCGTTCAGGAAAATCTTCACGGGCATGTCCACCACGACTCTCCTCACGAGCATTCGCACCTTCAACCGTCGCCACCGCCTGAACAATTAAATTATCTAATTCTAAGGTTTCGATTAAATCAGAATTCCAAATCATCGAACGATCTTTAATGCCAAGATCCTTAATCCCCGCCACAACTTCTTGCATCGCTTTACAGCCTTGCTCTAAGACCTTCCCTGTACGGAAAACAGCACAATTATCTTGCATCGCTTTTTGCATTTTTAATCTTAAATCTGCCGTCGATGTTTTCCCTTTTGCATTACGAAAATGTTCTAAACGTTCAACCGCATTAGCCCCTGCATTTTTAGGAAAATTAGGCAGAGACGTTTCAGATTTTAATATTTCAACCGTACGCAACGCACTCGCGCGTCCAAACACCACAAGATCAATCAAAGAATTAGACCCTAAACGGTTTGCACCATGCACAGATACACAGGCAGCTTCGCCAATTGCCATTAAACCCTGTACAGTAGCTTGTTCATTCTCTGCAGTTGGATTGAGAACTTCACCATGGTAATTTGTTGGAATCCCACCCATATTATAATGCACTGTTGGCAAAACAGGAATTGGTTGTTTCGTCACATCTACCCCAGAAAACACTTTTGCAGATTCAGAAATTCCTGGAAGACGTTCTGCTAAAATGGCAGGATCTAAATGATCTAGATGTAAATAAATATGGTCTTTATTTGCGCCCACACCACGCCCTTCACGAATCTCAATTGTCATGGAGCGAGAAACTACATCACGAGACGCTAAATCCTTCGCCGAAGGCGCATAACGTTCCATAAACCGCTCACCTTCAGAATTAATTAAAATTCCACCTTCACCTCTTGCGCCTTCAGTAATCAAACAACCAGCCCCATAAATACCTGTCGGATGAAATTGAACAAACTCCATATCTTGCAAAGGCAACCCAGCACGCAAGACCATCGCAGATCCATCACCCGTACATGTATGAGCAGAAGTCGCTGAGAAGTAAGCACGACCATATCCACCAGTCGCTAAAATTGTATTTTTAGACCTAAACCTATGTAATGTACCATCTTCCATACATAGCGCCACAACCCCAACACAACGACCATCCTCACTCATGATTAAATCAAGAGCAAAATACTCAATAAAGAACTCTGTATCATAACGCAAAGATTGACCATACAGCGTATGTAAAATTGCATGCCCTGTTCTGTCTGCAGCTGCACAGGTTCTTTGAGCAATTCCTTCGCCAAAATTTGTTGTCATCCCTCCAAAAGGTCGTTGATAAATTTTTCCTTCTTCTGTACGAGAAAATGGAACACCAAAATGTTCTAGTTCATAAACAGCTTCAGGGGCTTTTCGACATAAATACTCAATCGCATCTTGATCGCCAAGCCAATCTGACCCTTTGACCGTATCATACATATGCCAACGCCAATCATCTTCACCCATATTCCCTAATGCCGCCGAAATACCACCCTGTGCTGCAACCGTATGACTTCTCGTTGGAAAAACCTTAGAAATACAAGCTGTTTTTAATCCCTGTTGTGCACAACCTAAAGCTGCTCTCAAACCAGCCCCACCAGCTCCAACAACAACGACATCAAAATCATGGTCTATAAATTCATACATACTCATTATCTTTGCCCAATCATTTATAATGCTAGTTTCAAAATAGTAAAAACACAAGAAATACTAATAACCACAGCAAAGAAATTATTCAATATCAAAGCAAACTTCTTGCCAAATGGGTGATGAATATAATCTTCAATCACCACCTGCATTC
>CAYMEP010000084.1:0-5034 GCA_964389695.1 uncultured Rhodobiaceae bacterium
CGATTATGCTGATGGGCAGCTTCTCGCCCTAAGCGTAATAAACCTGTGTCATAACGATCAAATTGAACTCCAAGATGAAGTAAATCATTGATACGTGCGTGAGCTTCATGGGCAAGAATATGACTAATATGAGGGTCTACTAATCCTGCACCTGCTGCAATTGTATCTTCAGAATGTTTTGTTGGATTATCATTTGTTTCTAAAGAAACAGCAATTCCACTTTGTGCCCATGCACTTGCAGAGGATATATCTGGTAAATCTGCAGTCATAATAGTGACAGCACGATGAGCCAATTTTAAGGAAGTAAATAGACCTGCTAAGCCAGAGCCTATAATTAAGACATCACCTGCATCAATAATATTTGTATTAAGAGAGGGGGACATTGATTCACAGTGTAAGATTTATCATACGCTCAACAGATTGGCGCGCTGGAATAATAATTTCTGGGTTAATTGTAATTTCTTCTCGTTCATGAATTAAAGTTTCTAAAATTTTTGGCAAAGTAATTTTTTTCATATAAGGGCATAAATTACAAGGACGTATAAACTCTATATTTGGATATTCTACGGCAACATTGTCACTCATTGAACATTCTGTCAGCATTAGTATTTTTTCAGGTTGATTATCTTTTACCCATTTAATCATGCCTGAGGTTGATCCTGAAAAATCTGATAAATCAACAACATCAGGTGGACATTCGGGGTGAGCAATAATAATGAGATTGGGATCAGTTTTTCTATAGTGAGCAATTTCTTTTGTAGTAAATTGTTCATGAACCTCACAACGCCCTTTCCAGGCAATGACTTCAATATTTGTTTCTTTTGCAATGTTTTGAGCAAGAAATTCATCGGGAATACATAAGACTTTATTTGTATTATATTCTTTTGCCATTGCTTCAACAACAGCGACGGCATTAGAGGAGGTACAACAAATATCACTTTCAGCTTTGACATCTGCAGAGGTATTAACGTAGGTAACGATAGGGATATCAGGATAGGCAAGACGTAATCTTTTTACATCTTCACCTGTAATACTTTCTGCAAGGGAACAGCCTGCACTCATATCAGGAATGAGCACTTTTTTGTCTGGATTAAGCAATTTAGACGTTTCTGCCATAAAGTGTACACCACATTGAACAATCATATCCCCTTGTGCTTTGCTCGCTTCTTTGGCTAATTGCAAACTATCTCCTATTGTATCGGCAACACAATGGAAAATTTCAGGTGTTTGGTAATTATGGGCAAGAATAATCGCATTTTTTTCTTTTTTGATTACATTGATAGCTTTGATTAGGGGGGCAAAGACTGTCCATTCAATTTCGGGTATTACCGATTTTACACGTTCATATAGAGGGGACATTTCTTTTGCTAAAGCGGTTGTATAGCTTATATCCATTTCTTGGAGGATCTGTTGTGCGGAAATTTCTGGTGAGGTTTGCATTTTTTGTCCTAATGAGTGAACATATTTATAGTTTATTATTTGTATAATTGTAGTTTTATATTATCAGCAATCAAGGATAAGTTTATAGAATCCTGACGCAATAAGGCAAGTGCATATTTTTGAGACGTATTTCTGATGTCTCCAATTTGTTTTTTTTCACCTTCAGACGTTATTTTTGTGTTTCTCGTTAAAGGTTTTTCACTCTTTATTGTATATAATTTTTTATGTCTTTTTCCACGGCGATAGCTTCTTGACGTGACTTCTTGTCCTATAAAACATCCTTTTTGGAAATCAATCCCATTACATTCATGCAAACCATAGTCTAGAGGAAAGGTTGAGTCTGGAGGCATTGTATCTTGTCCTTGTGGAATACAGTTTTTAATCAAATGGAGGTGATAATTTTCTAAATTATCAGATTCGAGGGAACAAAATGCTGTATGAATATGTTGAAGAGCTCTAATCCCTAGCTCAGAGTTTCTTGGATCTTGAGGTAAATCATGTTTGGGAAGTGTTCCCCAAATGGCATAGGGAGAATGTGGCGTAAGAGTAATTGTGACCTCTGCACGTAATTTATAAAAATTCAATTTTTTTATGAGATCTTGGCTATGAGATTTTTCACAATCAATCAAGTATTCATCATTATGTTGCCAAATTATAAAATCAAATAATAGTTTTCCTTGGGGGGTCAATAAGAGCGTAAATAAGGGAGTCGATGGGGATACTTTATCAATATCATTTGAAATTAACGTTTGTAAAAAATGTTTCTTATCCTTACCTTGTAGGGATAAAAGTGAACGATCAGTTAATAAAGTGCTATAGGTTGTCATCGTAACAGAGTATAAAGATATAATATATTGTGTCACATCATATTTTACAGTAGGGGAATAAAAATGACGTTTGATGTCTTAATTACAGGGGCGAATTTGGCAACGCACGAAAAAACATTTCAGGCGGATATAGGAATTCGTGATGGAAAATTCGCTAAAATTGGAAATTTAACCAATGAGTTAGCAACAACACATATCGAGGCAATAGGGTTAACTATTCTACCAGGTGTGATTGATACACAAGTGCATTTTAGAGAACCTGGAAATGAGCATAAAGAAACATTACAAACAGGATCTTTGGCAGCGGTTATGGGAGGAGTTACAGCTGTATTTGAAATGCCAAATACGAACCCTGCGACCACCACTGAAGAGGCAATTAAAGATAAAGTTCAGCGTGCCTATCATAATATGCACTGTGATTTTGCTTTTTATGTTGGCGCAACAGGTAAGAATACAAAAGAACTGCCCTATTTAGAATCTTTAGAAGGGGTTTGTGGGGTAAAGGTTTTTATGGGATCTTCTACAGGTGATTTACTCGTAGAATCTGAACAAGACTTAAAAGATATTCTGCAAAATATCACACGTCGGGCGGCCTTTCATAGTGAGGATGAAATGCGTCTACGAGAGAGAAAAAATATGGCATTAGAAGGGCAAGTAGATACTCACCATGTCTGGCGTGATGAACAAACAGCAATTATGTCGACACAGCGTTTGTTAAAATGTGCCCGTGAAGCGAAAACAAAAATTCATGTTTTGCATATAACGACAAAGCAAGAAATGGAACTTTTAGCACAGAATCGTGATATTGCTTCTGTAGAAGTTACGCCACAACATTTAACATTGAATGCAGAAGACTGTTATCGACAGCTTGGCACATTTGCACAAATGAATCCTCCAATTAGAGAGCAAAAACACCAAGATGCTTTATGGAAAGCGTTACAAGAGGGTATCGTAGATGTGATTGGCTCTGATCATGCTCCTCATACAAGAGAAGAAAAAGAGAAACCATATCCACAATCTCCTTCAGGTATGCCGGGGGTACAAACACTTTTACCTTTAATGTTAAATCATGTTGCACAAGGACGCTTGAGTCTTAATCATTTGGTGGAATTGACGAGTTATAATGCCCATCGTTTATTCGGCTTTGCCTCTAAAGGAGAGGTGAAGATCGGTAATGATGCTGATTTAACCTTTGTTGATTTAAAGGCACAAAATGTCATTGAAGAAGAATCGTTAGCAAGTAAATGTGGGTGGTCTCCTTTCGCAGGGCAAAAATTATCGGGTAATGTGGTTGGAACAATGATACGTGGACAAAAAGTGATGTGGGAAAATGAACTAGTGACACCAGCACAGGGGCAAGCAATTAAATTTCAATCAAAGTGAGTGCGTAAATGTTGTTTCGTGTTTCCTTTTTATTGATTGTTGTGTTTTTCTCTATGTCGCAAGAAACACAGTCTCGTGAGATAACATCCAGAGCGATCGTAAAAATTATGCGTCAAGGGCAACAGATTGTACAATATAGGGTAGAGCTTGCACAAAATTCACAAGAGATGAAAAAAGGTCTGATGTATCGCAAATTCTTGGCAGAAGATGAAGGCATGTTGTTTGTATTCTCATCTCCTCATACGGCATCTTTTTGGATGAAAAACACTTATATTCCGTTAGATATGATTTTTATTACAGAGGCAGGGGTCATAGAAAGTTTTGTGACAAGGCGAGATGTTCAATCATATCGTTCTAGCCGTTCGAAGGGTGCTGTGGGTTATGTGCTAGAATTAAATGCGGGGCAGGTGCAAAAAAATAATATTAAACGAGGTGATAAACTCATCTGGCATAAAGAAAATAATTAGGGGTTGTTAAGGGGAGCGAGTTCCCCTTAAGGAGCTTGTGGGACAAGTTTCTGATAATTTTAACCATTTTTGACCAAAATCAGCAAATATAGGATTTAACTCTGTGGCTAGAAAGTTGATTCCAAGGTTTTGTGCTATGATACATTCTGAACCAGAACCTGCAAAAGGAATAAAAATATTTCCTTGATTTCCTTTAATGATAGATTGTATCAGACGCTGTGTTAACATCATTGGTTTTTGTGTTGGGTGTTTTAAAATTTCATGTTTACGGTGAAATTTTAATTGTGAGGGGGGAAACACCTCATCATTACAATCATGACACATAAACCATCTTTCTGTTGCACCTGCTCCACCAGCCAAAGCGGGAACTTTAATCACATCTCTAGGTAATGCACCATTTTCATGAGCATTATAAATAGTTTCTTTTTTACCAAAGCGTGATTGTGTGTTTTTACGTACTGAACCAGCACAATTCAAATAGGGTTGACTATAGGGTTCTCTGATTTGATCAATTTCTAATTTAGGACGTGTGGCACTTTTCCATAAGCATAGAATGGACTCGTGAGACCTTTGCCAAAATTTTGATGATGGTGTGGTCTTATTCGTGTAATGCCATGCGAGCCAATGTTGTTTTTCAATTGGGTAGTGAACAGCAATATGGGCAAGAATTTCTGGAAAACCATAAACGTAGATAATTCCATTTTTACTTAAAACGTCAAAACATTTATCGAGCCAGTCTTTGCTCCAGTCTATATATTCAGTAAGCGGTAGATTATCATGATTATTACCAAAATCCTTGCCTATATTATAGGGAGGGTCAGCTATAATGACGTCAAATTTGTACTGTCCTTGCAGTTGTGAAAGTGTTTTCACGACATCAGAACAAATAATTTGATTGAGTTTAATCTGGTAATTTT
>CAYMEP010000085.1:0-3135 GCA_964389695.1 uncultured Rhodobiaceae bacterium
AGTCATTGATTAATGTTGGGAATGGTGAATTAAATGACAAATTTAACAGATTTAACCTTGGTGCAGGCACGTAAAGCCTTACAAGATGGTGAATGTTCTGCAATAGATTTAACAAAGGCTCATATTAAAAATATGGAGGATGCACGTAAGTTAAATGCGGTTATTCTAGAAACACCAGAGCAAGCATTGAAAATGGCTGAACAATCCGATAAACGCTTGAAAAATGGTGAAGCTGGTTTATTAGAAGGGTTACCAATTGGAGTAAAAGATTTATTTTGTACAGAAGGTATTCGGACGACTGCAGGTTCAAAAATGCTCAATACATTTATTCCACCTTATGAAAGTACTGTTACAAAGAACTTATGGCAAGCTGGAGCAGTACATTTGGGTAAATTGAACAATGATGAATTTGCCATGGGGTCTTCTAATGAAACTTCTCATTTTGGTGCGGTTATCAATCCTTGGAAGCGTCAAGGAGATAATGTAGATTTGGTTCCTGGGGGGTCTTCTGGAGGATCTGCAGCAGCGGTAGCTGCTCATATTGGGATTGCTGCTACTGCAACAGATACGGGGGGGTCTATACGTCAACCAGCAGGGTTTACTGGAACAGTTGGTTTGAAACCGAGTTATGGACGTTGTTCACGTTGGGGTATTATTGCTTTTGCATCTTCTTTAGACCAAGCAGGTCCTATTACACGTAATGTTGAAGATGCTGCATTAATGTTAGAAGTTATGGCAAGTTATGATGAAAAAGACACCACTTCAGTCGAAATGTCTGTGTCTCCTTATCATCAAAATCTACAGGCTGATATGAAAGGGAAAAAAATTGGAATTCCTAAAGAATATAGAGTTGATAATCTTACATCTGAAATTGAATCTCTATGGCAAAAAGGAATAGAAGCTTTGCAGGAGGCAGGTGCAGAAATTGTCGATATTTCTCTTCCTCATACAAAATATGCTTTGCCTACCTATTATATTATTGCTCCCGCAGAAGCGAGTTCTAATTTATCGCGTTATGATGGGGTTCGTTATGGAGAAAGAGTGGAAGGTAAAGATATTGATGATATGTATGCTTTAACTAGGGCACAAGGGTTTGGTGAGGAAGTACGTCGTCGTGTGATGATTGGTACTTATGTATTATCGGCAGGGTATTATGATGCTTATTATCTAAAGTCTTTGAAAGTTCGGCGTTTAATAGCAGAAGATTTTAGTAAAGCTTATGAGAATTCCTGTGATTTCATTTTAACACCAGTGACGCCTTCGGCGGCATTTGCTCTTGGAGATAATATTGATGATCCAGTCTCTATGTATTTGAATGATATATTTACAATACCTGTGAATTTGGCTGGATTACCCGCTATTTCTATACCTGTTGGGTTGAATCGTCAGGGGTTACCTTTAAATTTGCAACTTATTGGACAAAGTTTTGGAGAAGAAAGTTTATTACAAGCGGCCTATTCTATGGAGCAGGTGATAAACTTTCAAGCCAAACCAGAGCAGTGGTGGAGATAGCATGACAGATATGTCTAATAATCTTATTGTAGGAACGACAGGAGAATGGGAAGTTGTATTAGGGTTAGAAATACATGCACAAGTAACTTCTAATGCAAAATTATTTTCAGGAGCAGCCACTGAATTTGGTGCAGAAGCCAATAGTCAAGTAAGCCTTATCGATATGGCGATGCCAGGTATGTTACCTGTGATTAACCATAAATGTGTTGAACAAGCAATTCGAACAGGGTTAGGAATTAATGCTAAAGTAAATTTATTCTCGGTATTTGATCGAAAAAACTATTTTTATCCTGATTTACCACAAGGTTATCAAATTTCGCAATTTCAGCAGCCGATTGTTGGTGAAGGTCATATTGTTATTGATTTAGAAGAAGGTAAAGAAAAAACGATTCGTATAGAACGACTTCATTTAGAACAAGATGCTGGAAAATCTATGCATGACCAACATCCTTCATATAGTTTTGTTGATTTGAATCGTTCTGGTGTGGCATTGATGGAAATCGTTTCTATGCCTGATATGCGTTCTGCGGAAGAAGCCATTGCGTATGTGAAAAAAATACGTGCAATTTTACGTTGTATAGGAAGTTGTGATGGAAATATGGAACAAGGAAACTTGCGGGCTGATGTGAATTTGTCTGTACGACGAGTGGGAGATGAACTTGGTACACGATGTGAAATGAAAAACCTTAATTCTTTCCGTTTTATTGGGCAAGCAATCGAATATGAAGCAAAAAGACAAATCTCTATTTTAGAAAATGGAGGTATAGTAGCGCAAGAAACAAGATTGTTTGACCCTAAAAAAAATGAAACTCGTATGATGCGATCTAAGGAAGAAGCGCAAGATTACCGCTATTTTCCTGATCCAGATTTATTACCTTTGGTTTTCACCCAAGATTGGGTTGATGAAATTGCAAAAGATTTGCCAGAGTTACCAGATCAAAAAAAGCAGCGTTTTATAAATATATATGGGTTAAGTGATTATGACGCTCGTATTTTAGTAGCAGAACCAGAGAATGCTCTGTTCTTTGAAGAGGCTGCTAAAGGGCGTGATGCAAAATCTGTCGCAAATATGGTGATTGGTTCAGTCTTTGCAGGGTTAAATAAATTAGGTATTTCTATTTCTCAAGCTCCAGTGACTGCAAACCAAATTGGACAATTAATAGATTTAATAGAAGATAATACAATTTCATCTCGTATCGCAAAGGATATATTTGAGATGATGTTCGAAGAAGGGGATGATCAAGGCAAGGACCCCAAAAAGATTGTTGAAGAAAAAGGTTTAAAGCAAGTCACAGATACTGATGAAATTGAAAAGATTGTAGATTCTGTTATTGCTGCGAACTCTGATAAGGTTGAAGAAGTTAAAGAAAAACCAAAACTTGCAGGTTGGTTTGTAGGACAGGTTATGAAAGAAACATCTGGAAAAGCTAATCCACAAGCTGTTAATGATCTCGTGAGAAAAAAACTAGGACTTTAATATAATAATAAAAGTACTAGTTTTCGTATATATGGTTGGTCTATATTAGGTTTAAGGTTTACTTGTTCTTTCGTTTATTTCTAATTTCTTCCCTTTTTGCCTTTTTTTCTAAAAAGCTGTCTCTTATACACATCTCCGAGCAAAAG
>CAYMEP010000085.1:3145-5017 GCA_964389695.1 uncultured Rhodobiaceae bacterium
CTTCAAGACTACTAGTCATACTTTGATTTATCATTTGACGTGCATATTTTTGACCTAGAGAGTTTAATGATATGAATTTCTGAGTAATTTTGTCTATTTCATTTTGCATTTGGTCTTTTGGGCATAATTGATTTATTAACCCAATGTTTAGAGCTTCATCTGCAGGTACTTTTTCAGCAAACATTATTATACTTTTTGCTCTTTGCAAACCAACGAGACGGGGTAAAAACCAACTAACTCCACAATCAGGCAAAAGACCGAGTTCTAAAAAAGCAAAGTAAAAATATGCTGTATCAGAAGCGATGATATAATCGCCACATAAAGCAAAGCCAATAGCTGCACCTACACAAGGACCTGATATGGCGCTGATGATAGGGCAGTGCACAGACTGTAACCGTCTTACGACAGGGTTTGCAGACGATTCTAGAACTGTTCCTATGTCAGCGATACGCTCTACATCTTTATAATCAGGAAATAGAGAAACTTCTTCTATATTAGCACCACTACTAAACATACCTCTAGTTCCTGTGAGGATTAAACAATCTATATCATTTTTAAATCTTTCTACAACATCCAAAGCAACTTGAATCTCTGTGAATATGATGTTCCCTAGTGAGTGTATTGTTTTAGGATCATTAAAGGAAAGTGTCGCTATACGGTTTTCTATGGTTAGCAATATTTTTTCTAATTTATACTTATTGTGCATCATGCTTTCCTTTTCGTAGTGTTATTATAGTTGTTTTATTGTAAAAATTTGGGGGTATTATTCTCTGTAAAATTTAACTTTTCTTTACTCTCTTGAGTTTTTTTACTCTCTTGAGTTTTTTTATTATTGGCAATTAAGCCGCGTCGTTTTTTTTCTATTTTATGCGGTACGGGAGGTGTAGGTTTCTCTTCATTAATAAATGGCACTTTTTGTTGTATGATATCTTCTATAGCTAAGAGATATTTTTTATCTTCTGGGGTGTAGAATGTGATGGCAATACCTGTTCGTCCTGCACGACCGGTTCGTCCAATACGGTGAACGTAGTCTTCTGCGTGAATAGGAACGTCAAAATTAAAGACATGACTAACCCCAGCAATATCTAATCCACGTGCGGCAACATCACTTGCAACAAGTAATTGTACTTCATTAGAACGAAACTGTTCTAACATTTTTATACGTGTATACTGATCCATATCCCCATGTAAGCATACAGCTTTGAAGTTTTGGCTTATAAGTGATTGATATACTTGTCTAATGTCACGTTTTCGGTTGCAAAAAATAATACCATTTTTTATTTCATTAGTTTTAAGGTAGTTTTCTAAAGCTTTTTGCTTATCGTTCTTTTTTGTCTGAATGCATTGCTGCGTCACAGTATCATTAGTTGATGATGTACGGCTTGTTTCAATATGTTGTGGGGCAGAGAGAAATTTCTTTGAAATCTCAGTGATTTCAGAAGGCATAGTGGCAGAAAAAAATAAGGTTTGACGTGTGAAAGGTAAGAGTTTCACAATACGTTCGATATCTGGCATAAAACCCATATCTAACATACGATCTGCTTCATCAATGACTAAAATATCTATTCCTCGTAATAGAACTTTACCTCGTTCTACGTGGTCTAGTAAGCGACCTGGGGTTGCAATTAAAACATCTGCTCCTCGGGCAAGAATCTTTTCTTGTTCAAGAAAACTTACTCCTCCAATTAATAATGCTTTTGTGAGTTTAGTATTTTTTCCATAGGTATCAAAATTTTCTGCGACTTGCGATGCTAATTCTCTTGTTGGTTCTAATACGAGACTTCTTGGCATACGTGCCTTGGCACGACCTTTGCTTAAACGGTGGATCATAGGTAAAGTGAAACTTGCAGTTTTTCCTGTCCCTGTTTGTGC
>CAYMEP010000086.1:0-4991 GCA_964389695.1 uncultured Rhodobiaceae bacterium
GTATTAATTACCTAACATAGAATATCCAATAATTCCCCATGTCAAAATAACATAATTAAATGCTAACAACGATAGAATAGAGATAACATCTGAGATTATAAATTTCATAATTCTTCCTTTTTAATTGCAAATATCTTGCCGCATGTTCTTGTTATGTTCTAATTGTTTCCAAAAGTCAAGCACTTTAACGATACCTTAATAAATTAAGTTATTTTCAAGCAGAAATCAGTTTTCCATTTTTCAATATAATTTGTCTATCAAGTAACTTAGCAAGCTCTATATTATGAGTTGCCACGAGCGTCGCACAATGATGTTGCTTTGCTGATTCAACAAAATGTTTGAATATTTTCATACCATTACTTGGATCAAGGCTACCAGTTGGCTCATCAGCCAAAATGATAGATGGTTTATGAATGAAAGCACGTGCAATCGCTACACGCTGCTGTTCCCCACCAGATAATTCACTTGGTAAATGTTCCACCCTGTCTCCAAGATTAAATTGATTTAACAGTATTTTTGCTTGTTTTGTTGCTTGTTTCTTAGAAAGACCCTGTATCCGCAAAGGAAACATCACATTTTCTAAAGCCGTAAAGTCTGGAAATAGATTGTGAAATTGGTAGATTAAGCCAATATCTTTTCGACGACACATTGTGTGTTCAATTTCAGACAAAGTCTGAGTATTATTACCATTAATAGTTACAACTCCTTGCTCCGCTCTTTCTAAAAGCCCTGCAACATTTAGTAAAGTTGATTTTCCTGAGCCAGAAGGTCCGAGTAATGCGACTGTTTCACCAGGTTTTATCTGCAAATCGACCGAGTTTAAAATGTCTAACCGTACTTGACCTTGCGTATAGCCAAGAGACACTTTTGATAACTCTAGAGCTAGCACCACCTTACTCATTACGTAACCCATCTACAATTTGTAAAGACGCCGCACGCCATGCCGGATACACCGTAGCAAGAAAAGCTAACCCTATACTCATGAACATAATCATCAAAACTTGCTCTGGAATAAGCTTTGAAGGAATATAATCTAAAAGAACCGCTTTGGTCGTAAAAACCTCGTCTCCTGTTATTGCCAATAAATTTTGCCTAATAGTTTCTATATGTTCCGCTGCCAAGCATCCTAACAATGCACCCACCACCGCACCAATTACACCAATGGATGTTCCTGCTATTAGAAATACCCTTAAAATACCTCCTTTTGTAATTCCCATACTACGCAAAATCACAACATCACGGGTTTTATCTTTTACCAGCATCACCAAACTAGAAATAATATTCAATCCTGCAACTAATAAAATAAGACCCAACACAACAGACATTACTTTACGTTCTATACCCAATGCATTTTTCAACTCTGGGTTAAGAGTTATCCAATCAAAAAATTTACCTTTATTTTCTAAAACTTTTAATATATCAACATTTATCTGATCCATATTATCTGGGTCAACGACAGTGATTTCTACCTGAGCTCTATCTACAGCTTGTACAACCAAGTTCTTAAATCCATTTATATCTGTCCAAATAACATTAGAATCGTACTCGCCTACACCATGTTTAAAAATAGCAGAAACGTTATAATTTTCAAAAGAAGGAGTTGAACTAAAACCCATATCACCCTCAGAAAATGACATAAAGGTAATATCAGAACCAACTCGTAAACCGTAACGTTTTGCTATACCGTTTCCAATAACAACATTATTATTTTCTTCTATATTATGACCTTCCAGCAGATTAGATATATCACCTTCAATAAGAACACCATACACAGGTATCTCAGAAGGTTCGTGAAACCTACCGCCACGAACCAAAAGTGGCTGCACCTGATTATCTGCAAATAAAACAGTATATCCTTGCATCACTTCAACAACATTCTTTACCCCGTCAATTTTTTTCAAACGCTTAATCAATTCTTGACGATCATCCAGTTTAGGCGAAAAAGCAACAACCCCATGTGATTGCGCATTCAAGAACCGTTCTAATAACTCCACACGAAATCCGTTAATCACGGACATCACAAGCACCAACGAGAAAACACCAATTGTAATGCCTAAAAAGGATGTCCAAGTCATAATTGTAGTAAAGTTACCAATTTGTTTTGTCTTTAAATAACGAAAAGCAATAAAACACTCTAAAGGTAAGTTAAATCGTTTCATTTATTATCTTTCCCTATTGATAGTTTTGTATAATTTTAGAGAAGACTGCCTCGACACCAAGAGTTTCACGTTCACCAGTTATCCTAGACTTTAATTCTAATTGCTCCAATTTTGCTCCAGAAGGTCCAACAATAATTTGCCATGGAAGTCCTATTAAATCCATAGTAGAAAATTTTGCTCCTGCTCTCATGTCAGAATCATCATATAGAACTTCTATATTATGGGCTTTTAATTTTTGGTATATATCTTCACAGATTTTATCTGTATCCGCATTACCTGTTTTTAAATTGATTATTCCTACGTCATATGGAGCGACTGATTGAGGCCAAACAATACCTGCTTCATCATGACATGCTTCAATAATACCCCCTACCAGTCTCGACACACCAATTCCATAAGACCCACAATACAATGGAACTTCTTTACCTTCCACATTTGTCATTTTACATTTCATTGGGATGGTATATTTTTGTCCGAAATAAAAAATATGCCCAACTTCTATCCCCCTTGCCTTAATACGTTTTTCTTTTGGCACAGATTCTTCAAACTCTTTTGCATCATATTTTTCATCTGTTGCAGCATAATAATCTGTATATGTCTTAATAATCGGCATTAGATCAGATTCATAATCTAAGTCATCTGGTAGAGAACAATTTAATACATCACCATGACAATAAACCTCTGACTCTCCTGTTTGTGCTAAAATAATAAATTCATGACTAAGGTCTCCTCCAATCGGCCCCGTATCAGCTGCCATAGGAAGAGCTTTTAATCCAAGTCGTTGAAAGATTTTTAAATAAGCTACAAACATTTTTTGGTACGCAACACGTGCTTTTTCTTCATCAATATCGAACGAATACCCATCTTTCATTAAAAACTCTCGCCCACGCATCACCCCAAAACGAGGTCTAATTTCATCTCTAAATTTCCATTGAATATGATATAAATTACACGGCAATGATTTATAAGATTGTACATTATCACGAACAATCTGTGTAATTTGTTCTTCATTAGTAGGACCATATAAAAAGTCTCGTCCATGACGATCTTGAATCCGTAACATTTCTTGACCATAATCATCTAACCGTCCAGATTCCTGCCATAACTGAGCAGACTGTATGGTTGGCATTAACATTTCCAAAGCACCAGACTTCTCCAGTTCTTCTCGAATAATGTTTGATATATTTTGTAATACTCGATGACCTAAAGGTAGCCAATTATAAAGACCCGCCCCTGCTTGGCGTACCATTCCAGAACGTAACATCAAACGGTGAGACACAATTTTTGCTTCTGTTGGGTTTTCCTTTAAAATAGGTAAGAAGTAATTAGAAAGTCGCACTCTATCTATCCAATTATTATACGAGAAGATAAAACAAAATAAGAAATAAGAAACACAACCATAGCCACAACAGTTGTTAAAAACACCTTATATTTCATATTTACTTTCCTAGGCGCTGATTTCACTGTCCCTGATACAACTTGATTATTTTCTTCTTGTGTTACAATACCTAATGGTAAAACCATAAATAAACAGATAAACCAAATTACAATATAAACCATCATACCTAAGAAGAAGTCTATCTGGAGTCCCATATTATCTAGACCTCTTCTAATTCAATCAATGTCCCACTACAATCCTGCGGGTCTAAGAATACTACATCATTACCATGCATACCAATGCGCGGCTTCCCAGATCCTAGAACTTGTACACCCTTCTTTTTCAAGGTATCAATCGCTTCGTGAATATCACGGACTTCATAACAAACATGATGAATTCCACCTTTTGGGCGTTTTTCAATAAATTTTTTAACAGGAGAGTCTTCTCCCAATACTTGTAAAAGTTCTATTTTCGTATTAGGAAGCTCAACAACACATACCGTAACCCCATGTTCTGGTAAATCAACATACTCTGAGACTTCTGCACCCATTACATCTTTATAAAACTTCACAGATTCATCTAAAGAAGGCACCGCAATTGCAACATGATTTAAGCGACCTATCATTTTTTTTCCTATAGTTTTAGAATATTGATTACAACCTCTGGAGATTTACCCCAAACATATCGAATACTTTTACGTACGGCTTGCTTTATTTTTTTATCTAACTTCTTCGTAACATATTCACCCTCTATGGAGCAAGTCTTAATAGCATCATATACTAACACATCCAGTCGCTCTCCCTGATTACTATATTCTGGAATCCCCAAAGTAGAAACGACAGGTTCACAAAATAAGGTGTTATCTTCATTTAGAACAAGGGAAATAAAAACAACCCCATGAGAAGAAAGGTTGCGACGGGTTTTTATTATATTATCATCTTGAGAAATCAAAATATTGCCATCGCAATACATACGCCCTGAAATAACGTTTTCTAGTTTTTTCACCTGAGGTAACACTTCTATCATATCCCCATTTCTTGCTTGCAAGCCTTTAATATCAAGCGTCCTAATAAAATCAACATGAGCTTGTAAATGTCTTATTTCTCCATGTACAGGAATTGCAGAAACAGGTGAGATCCATTCATACATTTGACGTAATTCTTCACGATTAGGGTGCCCTGAAACATGTAATCCATTCTCTCTGTTTGCTGTCACAAGCTCTACACCTTTATCAATTAGTTGTCCCTGAAGTCGCATAACTAATTTTTCATTTCCTGGTATCACACGAGAAGAAAAAATAACCATATCGTCTTTTTCTAGAGTAATCTGTGGGTTTTTCTTCAGCATAGATGCTAAAGCTGCGTTTTCTTCTCCTTGACTTCCTGTACAAAAAACTAATAATTTATTTGCAGGCACCTCTTTCACCGCATCTGCATCCAAAAGAACAGGGAAGT
>CAYMEP010000087.1:0-4982 GCA_964389695.1 uncultured Rhodobiaceae bacterium
AGACAAAAAGCCTGGTATATTTGTCATAGAGAAATATTGCGGACGTCTGCCGACTCCAGTAAACGTCATTCAACTATCACAAAAACTCAAAAAAGGCATACGCAGAATAAAGGCGAGGCAAAAATGAATCCCACTATGAGCCTCGTTAGATCGGGCGCGACTGTCGTTTTTGAGTTTAATCTCAAAGATTTTATTCGTATGCCAGACGGCGGAGTGCAAATCGTGGCCGCAGGAGAGGATCCGTCCAATAATTGCGTACTGTCTCTAAATCCTGACGCACTATCGAGAATCAAGGAGATAAACTAATGTTAGACTCTGGCACGATAAGACGACACACTGAAATCTTGAATAAGAATAATTTACTATGCGATGACTACAAGCTGCATAACTGGCAATTATTCGAATGGTCATCTGACAAATTATATTATGAGTGTGCAATATGCAGACAACACGATACAATCTGCGAGAAAAACAATCTTCCAAACGAGGTTAAAGACGATGACGAATAGAGGGAATCATCTAGAGATATGTCAGAATCCGAACTGCATACACGCGGCACACTGGCACACAGAACGCAAATGCCATAAAGATGGGTGCAGATGTCGCAAGATGATTAATCCTGCAAATAGCGGAGACCTGCCATGACTCTGACAGAGTTTGCACATGAGACAACTATCGAGCATTTGATAAGATCACACTTGATAAATCAAACACGCAAAGGTCAAGAATGCACGTGGGACGGCACTCTAAAACACGTCGTTAAGAAATATCCAAAGGCAACACGCCGCGAGGTCAGCAAGGTCTATCGTGAGATGGGATTCGATGTTAAATTCTCATACGCAAGCACTATCAAACGAGGCAAGTAATCATGTCTAACATCATCAACTCTGACGCTGACCTGCGCGAATTTACTCCAAACTATGAACTAGATCCGCTAGATATTGAAAATTACAAACTAGGTCTAATGTATGCAGGACGTGAAGACAAAGCCATCAAATCCATAAACCGCCTGGTAAAAAAGGAATTTAAAAAACGAGACAAACTAGATTTATCAACGCCTGGCGGTAAGATCAGTTTACACTGGCTAAATAAACGACTGCAAAAACATGCGCGCACCATAAAATATTTTGAGAATATACTTGCGTTAAATCTAGACAAAAAAGGTCTATTAGAACATCGCAGTAAAATGCGGCGTGCATACATCGACAACGTACAAAACTATCATGTAGTATTTTCATTCAGCGTGGGACGTCAAACGATCTATGCACTACTAGCACTAACGCCATATCTTCAAGAACGCGCACACACAGTTTTATTCGCGGACACAGGATCAGAAAAACCCTCGACCTATGAGTATCTAGAGAAATACATAAAGCCATATTGCATAGAGAATAAACTAAATCTGCAAATAGTAGCCTCTGATTATAATAAAACATTATACCAGTGGTATTATGACAAAAAGCAAATACCGACAGTCCAATCAAGACAGTGTACGCATGACTTCAAGATCAGACCGATAAAGAAATATTGTCGTGAAATACTAAAGGCGCGCAAAAACAGACCTGTCAGCATGATTCTAGGGATAAGCACAGAAGAGATGTGGCGAATGCGAATCCCACTTGTATCTTATTTTGATAACATCTATCCGCTAGTCGATGGATTTAAAGACGTCGTGGATAAATATCTGACCGCCAAAGACTGCATAGACAGAATCAAGGCTCACGGTTGGCCAGAACCTGAATCATCAGCGTGTGCATGCTGTCCGTATGTCGGTAAAAAAGGTCTGCTTGATCCAAGATTCAAAAAAGATAACATCGCACTAGAGAAAAACCATAAAGACTATCCTAATTTTAAATTTTACCAAAACGATAAAACACTAGAGCAAATGGACAAAGACGGCGACGACCTAGACGGAGACGATGGCGGCTCTTGCACGACGCCGTTCTGTGGAGTTGGCTAATATGACCAACAAATACAATCAGTGGAAGCATAAGAATCTGACACACAACGACGAATCTGAATTATTAGAGATTAGAAACGCAATACATGATCTTGAGTTTTTAGTCGGAGACATTCTCACAAATTGGTTTTTTCAAATCGATATGAGTTATAATGACTATACATGGCCAACTAAAGAAATGCCAGACATCAAGGCAAACCACGTCACACATCGACCTGACATCATCGTGATGGCCCATGACGAAGACGAAGGCATAAAATACATCGTCGAGTTGGACGGTAGCGTTCATACAGATGGCGGTCCTGGCGCACGCCGCACGGCCAAACGCAACAAACATTATTCTGACGCAGACATTCCATTCCACATTATCGACAAAGAATACTGTAAACTGTCAGGTCTATCACACGTGGACGTACTCAAACTATTACTAACGGATCAACCTCTGCCGCCGCTAAAATTTAAACCACGACTGGAATTTAAACGATGAACCGTGTTATATTACAAGGCGACGTACTAGAACGCCTAAAAGACATTCCTGAAGAATCCATCGACTGTGTCATAACCTCGCCGCCATATTACGGACTGCGTGACTATGGCCATGACGGACAGATAGGTCTAGAGACAAACGTAAAAGACTACATCGACAAACTAATGTCTGTCATGCGCGGCTTGCGTCGAGTGTTAAAACCGACAGGCTCTATTTTTTGGAATCTTGGCGACACATACGCAGGCACTAAAATATCAAACGCAAGAGTCAGGACTAAATCATTATTTGGAATTCCTGACCGATTCAAGATCAGATGTATAGATGAAGGATATATTGTAAGGAATGACATCATCTGGCACAGACCTAACCACATGCCGTTTAGTGGAAGTGACCGACTGACAAACAGTTATGAACGTGTATTTTTCATAACCAAATCCAAAAAGTATTTTTTCAATCTAAAACCAATACGAGAACCATCGATAGAATATCCTATGCCAAAGACTAAACCACATAACCACGTCGGACAAAAACAATTATTGCCAGGAAACGACTTCAAAATACCTGACCCTAAAAATCTAAAAGTAAAAAGACCTGTCATAAAATATAATACTATGCACATCAAACAACTTGAAAATCGCAAATGGCACAACATAGCAGGACAGCGTACACACTCATTAAGCGACAATCACACAGGACCGTACACATTCGAGGGCAAGTGTATTAACCACCCAGACGGTAAAAATCCAGGCGACGTCATGTCAATACATACCGTTCCTAACAAATCCATTCATTCGGCGGCATTTCCGCCAGAGCTGCCACGACGGTTAATCTCTTGCGCATGTCCTAAAAATGGCATAGTGTTGGATCCGTTCGCAGGCTCTGGCACGACACTAATCGAGGCCGCAAAACAAGGCAAAGGTTGGATAGGAATAGAGCTCAACGCTGAATATGTCAGCATTATATCCAAACTCATGCGCAATCATCGGAAGGTCATAGCGAATGGCTAAACTACCTAGAACGGACGTCTGGCTAACTCCTGACGACGTGTATAGACGGGCATGCAACCGATGGCATGTCACGCCACAACTAGACGCGGCCTCGCATGAGAAATTTAAAAAATGCGCACACTGTATAACTGCAGAGCAAAACGCACTAACGACAGAGTGGTTAGTCGATGGCAAGCCCGTTCCTGTTTGGCTCAATCCGCCTAACAGTCTATTAACTGAATTTACCTTGCGAGCATTCAACCAGTGGGAAAAATACAACATGCCAATCCTGATCATCATGCCCATGCAAGCCATGACCAACACTCAAGTAAATGACAAAATTTGGCAAGGCGTCGGCGATGGCACACTAGGAGTTTACGGCATATCTCCACGTGTGGCATTTATGCGGATAGACGAACCGAATCAGTCAAAACTATCAGGACAAAAACAAACAGAGCCAGTCAAAAAAGACACAACGCCGCAAGCATACGGCGAATTATTTTTTAGGGTTAGACCATGATAGAGATCAAAAAAGCCGACTGCATGGGAATATATGGCATAGACTCTCTACCTGCAGGCTCTATCGATCTCGTACTAACTGATCCGCCGTATGGCGTGACAGTGAATGAGTGGGACTCTGACATAAACATAAAATTATTATTTGATAAACTGACCAGAGTCTTAAAACCTAAAGGCATGATCGTTATGACTGCAAAAGATCCGTTTGCATACAAATTAAAATCCGACATGTCCAAGATATACAAGTACGAACTTATCTGGGACAAAGGTCAAGGGACAAACTATCTAAATGCTAAAAATATGCCGCTAGCGTCACATGAGAATATTCTAATTTTTACACTATCAACAATAACGCAATCCACATACAATCCCATTAAAACGCCTGGTAAAAAATACAAAACAAAACAAGGCGGTCCGTCATCAAATTACGGCACGATCAATCCTGAAATCATAACCGAAGCTAGCGATCGCTATCCTGTATCAATCTTGTATTTTCCAAGAGACAAATCCAAATCGCACCCGACGCAAAAACCACTATCGCTAATGGAATATTTGATAAAGACATACTCAAACGTCGGCGAGACAATACTCGATCCATTCGCAGGCTCTGGCACGACTGGCGTGGCCGCAAAGCGTCTAGGTCGGAACGCCATCATGTATGAGCTGTCAGATGAATATCTAGCACTAACTAGGCGCAGATGTGACCACGCACAATTTATCAAAGAACGCACATTCGATCAAATTACGCTAGAATAGTATGCTTTATATTATAAAGCCATTTTACATAACACATGGAGACGATCCAAACGACACAGAAGAATCAGGCAACACGCGCTATTTTTACCAAAGCGCGTCTATGCTCGATTATGGGCATCAGCGAAGAATCGCTACAAACAGCACTAATGCGCAAAGGCGTATTTTACTGCAAACAGAACGGCATATCATTAAACGTTCTAGAGTCAGGAAACGGTCTTGCACAGATCGAAGTTTACGACGGTGCATATATGCAACGTGGTTTTATACAGGACGC
>CAYMEP010000088.1:0-719 GCA_964389695.1 uncultured Rhodobiaceae bacterium
CATTAATTATGTCTCTATTCCTTTTGTCACCATTACTCCTGAGTGCTTGTATTGATGGTGTTCCTGGTAGTCCTCTATGTGGTGCAAATTCTGACTGTCCAGCTGGACAAGTATGTAGAGAAACAGCAAATGTAATTGTTGCCAATTCTTTTTTTTTCTCTGTCGTATCTTGTTCATCACAATCAGACTGTGCTCCGAGTGAAGTATGTATTAATTCAGCTTGCCAGTGCCCAGAGAACAATCCGAGTTGTGGTGGATTATAGGCAATTATAACAAAAGCCTTAACTGTGAAACATTTACGAACATTAACTATGTCTCTATTTCTTTTGTCACCAGTGCTTCTGAGTGCTGGTGGTGCTGGTAGTGGTGCTGGTCAATGTACTGGAAATGCCTCCTGTCCAACTGGACAAGTATGTAGAGTCAACCTAGGTTTGTCTAATAATAGTTTCTTTTGTGAGGTTGATTCCTGTACTCCTGCTACTGTTAGGGCGGATTGTGCTTTGAGTGAAGTATGTATTAATTCAGCTTGCCAGTGCCCAGAAAGCAATCCGAATTGTAGGGGCACATTGTGAATCGGGTGAAGTATATCTTAATTCAGCTTGCCAGTGCCCAGAAAGCAATCCGAATTGTGATGCATAATAGGCAATTATAAGAAAGACGTTTTTATGAAACATTTACGAAAATTAATTATGACTGCATTTCTTGTGTCACCATTGCTC
>CAYMEP010000088.1:819-2555 GCA_964389695.1 uncultured Rhodobiaceae bacterium
GATTATAATAGCCTCGTGAGAGGCTATTCACTTACGAATGTGTTAACAAATAAAATAAAGGTAAAATATGAAACATTTACGAAAATTAATTATGACTGCATTTCTTGTGTCACCATTGCTCTTGAGTGCTTGTTGTAACGTCGATTCAGATTGTCCAGCAGGAGAATTATGTCGTGATGGCGGCAGTATATTCACTCCTACTAGATGCTCATAGGATTATAATAGCCTCGTGAGAGGCTATTCACTTACGAATGTGTTAACAAATAAAACAAAGGTGAAATATGAAATATTTACGTATACTAACTTTATCTCTATCTTTTATTCTTACAGCCCAATTAGGGTGTTGTGTTAATTCGGATTGCCCTGCAGGACAAAGCTGTCTTCGTTCTACACCAACCACCTCTGGTACTTGTGGGTAATATAATTATATAATATTGCTTATTACATACTTATTGGTAACAGAATTCAAAGCATATACTTCTTGTAATTTGGCATATACGAACAAAACTTGGAAAAATAGATACTCATCATTATCTCGAATTTAACGATTTTAGATCAATGGTGAGTTATTTTTGGAATCAGCAGAGACTATCTATAAATATTTCTCTTTATACTTCTATCATTTTGAGTAATTCTTTGGGGTGTATAGATTCATCAGCAAGCTTTGTAGGGTCAATAATTGCGCCTTCTGCAGCTGCATGAATCAACTTTTTTGCCAGCATAAATTCTGCTGGTCGGTTAATAGCATCAACCGCGATTAATTGCACACCATGAAAATAAAAAGCAGCAAAAGATCGTGAGGTTTCATCCCCACGGATAACAGTTTTATCATGTCCACCAGATAACCCGACAATTTGTAACTTGGTATCATACTGATCCGACCAAAACCAAGGAATTTCATGATAAGGTGCAGGTTCACCCAAAATATGGGACGCCACCGCTTTGCCTTGTTCAATCGCATTTTGTACAGATTCAAGACGTAATGTCCTACCCAATAAACCGTTAGGGTGTTGAGTACAGTCGCCTGCCGCATAAATATCTCTATGTGATGTTCTCGCATATTCATCAACAACAATACCATTATCAACATTTAACCCTGCTGCTTCGGCAATTTCAACATTTGGCACAATACCAATACCAAGAACCACAATATCAGCAGGTAAAACTGAACCATCAATGAGTTTAACCCCTGTCACTTTGCTTCCTCCTTCGAGACCCGCGACACCCGTAGAGGTCATAATTTTAACACCTTCCTCGGCATGAATACGTTCGTAGAATCTTGATATTATAGGATCTGTAACACGTGCTAATACACGATCCGCTGCTTCAACAACAATCGTTTCCAACCCCATTTTATTAGCAACGGCCGCTGTCTCTAATCCTATATACCCCCCTCCAATAATAATAAGTTTCTTTCCTGCCTTAAAGTGAGGTTGCATTGCTTCTATACACGCAATACTTCTAACACCCCAAACTCTGTTTAGTTCTGTCGTTAAGTTAGGTACTTTCCGTGGACGCGACCCTGTAGCAAGAACAAGGTATTTAAATTCAAGTTTTGTTCCATTTTCTAATAGCACTGTTTTATTTTTAGGATCAATCGATAGCGCTGTTTGATCTAGATATAAGTTTATATTCTCTTTTTCATAAAATTCCGCTGGACGGAAAAATAGTCGCTCTCGTTTCATCTCACCGGATAGAAATTTTTTAGACAAAGGTGGACGTTGATAGGGAAGAAA
>CAYMEP010000088.1:2565-4976 GCA_964389695.1 uncultured Rhodobiaceae bacterium
GAAGAAATGTTTCATTCCCAATCAAGCTAATATCTCCCTTAAAACCACCTTGACGAAGACTAATAATTGTTTGCGCACCCGCTTGCCCTGCTCCAATAATAATAATATGATCCATTATGCTTCCCAATAAGCTGTGTTATTTAAACTAAAAGCGTAAGCTGTGCTTTTTTATATATTTTGTAAAGGATAAAATGGTGAAAGATAGATTATCTCCTCCTGTTCAAGAACTATTTTTTATTGATGAATCCTCTCTTATACGTTTTGCCACTTGGTTCAGCGCGTTCTTGCAAGTGGATGATATCATCTTTTTGCAAGGAGACTTAGGAAGTGGCAAAACTTGTTTTGCACGAGCTGTTATACGAGGACTTATAGGGCAAGATACACAAGTCACAAGCCCAACCTTTACTTTAGTACAACAATATACCGCCCCAAGGTTTGAAATTTTTCATGCTGATTTATATCGCTTCAATACACTAGAAGAAGTACAAGAACTGGCTCTGTTTGAACAAGATATACCTCATATTCTTTTGATTGAATGGGCCGAAAGGTTGGAAAATGATTTCCCCGTTACTCCCATTGTTGTGAATTTACAAGAAAGAGGAATGGGTAGGCACCTCTCTTTATCTTTCCCTAATGAACGTTTAGACAAACTATCCTCTGCCTTAAAAGAATATCTGGAACGTGACGCAGAATTAACATCGTTTTTACAAAAACATGATTGGCACAACGCTCAAAGAATACAAATCGCTGGCGATGCTTCAGGCCGTATATATGAGAGACTAAAAAAAGATAACAAAGAAACAGCCATTTTAATGAATTGGCCCGCTCTCCCTGACTTAATAAAACATGATTATGCAACAAAAGTACATTTAGGACAAAATACAGCAAGCTTTACAAAAATTACTCATTTTTTAAGACAATGTGGGTTGTCTGCTCCCAAACTCTTAGGAGAAAGTAATAAAGATGGCTTTTTATTGCTTGAAAACTTTGGCACAAACAGTTTAACAAAATTCATAGATGAACAAGATCAGAGGTTACCTTGTTTTTATCATGAATCTATTGAGGTTCTTGCTCATTTACATAGCTGTCCTCCTCCAAATGATTTGCTACGTTATGATGAAAACGTTTTACACTATGAATTAGAGGTATTCTTAGATTATTATATAACCTCTAAAGGCATTACCGTAACCCAAGACCAAAAACAGTCATGGAAAAATATATGGGATACCTTATTCTCTAAATTACAGCAATCTACCAAAGTATTGGTATTACGTGATTTCCATTCACCCAATTTACATTGGTTAGAAGAAAAACAAAGCTTACACCGTGTAGGAATACTTGACGTACAGGATGCTTTAATTGGCAATCCTGCTTATGATACGGTGTCTTTATTGCAAGATGCACGACGTGACGTACAGAAAGACTTAGGCGAGCATTTAATATCTATTTACCTCGAAAAAACTCAATGCGATGAAAAACAGTTTCGTACAGATTTTGCCATTCTAGGGACACAACGTAATTTAAGAATTCTTGGTGTTTTTATTCGCTTATCACAAGCCAATAAGCCCGCCTACCTTATCCACCTGCCTCGTGTTTTATCTTATATAAACGAGAACCTTCGGCACCCTGCGTTATACGAAATAAAAACATGGTTAAATAAGCTACTACCACAAGAGTTTTCTAATGAATAATGTAAAGCAAGCTATGATTCTTGCCGCAGGCATGGGAAAAAGAATGAAACTGTCTCCACATTCTCCCCCCAAACCATTAACACCCATTGCAGGTATTAGCTTATTAGAACGTATGATTAGAAAACTAGAAGAACTTGGAATCGAAAAAATAATTATCAACGTGCATTACAAGGCAGATACAATTGAAACACATTTAACGAATATTAAATGCAAACCAAAGATCATTATCTCGGATGAACGACAACAATTACTAGATACGGGTGGCGGTGTTGTGAACGCACGGCATTTATTTGATGATGATCCTTTGTTGATTTGTAACTCAGATGTTTTATGGATAGAAACTCAATCTAATTTAAACCATTTGAATCATTGCTTTAATATTGAAGAAATGGATGTCTTATTACTACTGGTCCCTCTTAAACAAACAAAAGGTTATGATGGACATGGAGATTTTTATCATTTACATGACAAACGAATACAACGTAAATCTGAATTACTCGCAAGCTCTAAAAACCCCTTTGTGTATACAGGAATACAGATGGTTCATCCGCAATTATTTTCAGATACAAAAAAAGGTGTGTTTTCCTTTAATCAATTATGGGATAAAGCCCTCATAAAAAACAGAGCATTTGGACATATTTTAGATGGGACATGGCTACATGTAGGCACCCCAGAAGGTGTGAAAATAGCCAATGATTATATAAGAAATATGCCCTATCC
>CAYMEP010000089.1:0-4917 GCA_964389695.1 uncultured Rhodobiaceae bacterium
GGTATAAGCTCTACACCAAAGACTTCTGTTGCATAATCCTTTGCCAGTTTACTAAGCTGTCCATCACCTAAACTCTTCGTATTACCAAGAGTATCAAATACATTAAAATATTCGTTTTCAGAACGATATGCTGTACCCACAATAGTCACCTGCCTAATGTTATGCTCTTTAATAAATGGCAGAAAATCATCGAGTAAAGTATTACTCAAAAGAAAGGATTTATCTACAACAATACTCTTATCAACCTCAGGAAATACATTAACCACTAAATGGGGTATATTTTGTTTTTTCATTTCCGTAATGAGAACTTTAGGCATATCTCCGTTACCTACAATAACTAAAATAGGTGCAGTTTTATCTATTTCTATGTTCATTATATCCTCTCTTCACTCTACTTATTCCTATTTTTTCATCATGATTCAAAAAGAAGTTTATAATTTTATTTACTACTTCAGACCCTTCATATTTTTTTCTAACATTATTTATCTTATCATTGATATTTTCTATTTCAGGAGAAAAAAGTATCATTTTATACGCATCACGTATCTCAAAGATTTGCTTTCGAGAAAAATTTCCTCTTTTTAGTCCAATGATATTCATTCCACGAATCAAACCTGAATTAATGCTATCATTTGCATAACGTGTATAAGGTGGAAGATTCCTAATAACACTAGCAAAATAAGAAGTAAATGCATATTCACCAACATGGCAATGTTGCAACACCGATGATTTTGCAGAAAGAACAGCATGTTCACCGATAACTACGTGACCTGCAAGAATTACACCACTTGTAAGAACTACATTATTTCCAACATCACAATCATGAGCAACATGAACCCTAGACATCACAAAACAATTTTTTCCAATACGTGTTACTCCTCCCCCTTCAACTGTTCCAACCGATATTTCAGAAAAGTCAAATATACGTGTACCTTCACCAATTTCAAGTAATGTATCCTCACCGTTGTATTGTTTATGTTGAGCGGCCTGCCCTAAGATTACAAAAGATGAAACCTCTACTTTTCTTCCAATCTTAACACCTTTTCTTACAACAACATGACTTGCTAAAGAGACATCATCAGCAATCTCTGCCTGCCCATCTATGACACAATACGGACCTATTTTTACATTTTTACCAATTTTTGCGTCTTCTGATACAATCGCTGTATGGTGTATATCCGTCATTTTGTAATACTTCCATTAGAATGGTCAGCTTTACTTTTTTGATAAAGTTTTTTAAGAAAAGCCTCTTGTTTCATATACTGTTTATATTCTTCCCCCAGAGGGCCAAATACTCTTGTTCCATCAGCGACAGTGCCCATAACTCCAGTTCTCCCAGACACAGTAACATGATTACCCATTATCACATGATCACTTATTGCAACTTGCCCACCGATTATACAAAAGTCTCCTATTACAGTACTTCCTCCAATCGCTATACTTCCGGTTAGCAAACATCCACGACCAATCTGCACAGCATGTTCAATGTTGCATAAATTACCTATTTTTGTTCCTTCTCCAATACTTGTTGGCACTAGAAACCCACGGGTAACTACGGTACCCGTACCGATTTCCACTTCATTACCTATACACACATAAGCAATATGTGGAATTCTTACATGTTTTCCATCGGCAGAGGTAGAAAAACCGAAACCTTTTTGCCCAATATTCGTATTTGAAGCAATTTTAACATTATCACCTAATACAGCATATTGAATAACAGTATTTGCACCAATAAAACTATTCTCTCCTATTTTACACCCATAACCAATCACTGCATTTGTATCAATTTTAGTGTTATCCCCTATTTCTACATTTTCCGATATAATAGCAGTTGAAGAAATTTTAACATTTTTTCCTATTTTTGCTGTCGAATGAATTTTTTCTTCACCCAACCCATGTACAGAGGTTGTTTTCCTTGACGCAGAAAAATGCTGTATTAATTGTATAAATTTTTGATAAGCGTTTTCTAAAAAAAGTGTTGGAATGTGATCTGGTACACTTTCTTTTAACCGTATATCTGCAATAAGTAGAGCACATTGTGCTGTTTTAAAATATCTTTTATGTTTTCTATTCACAAAAAGACTAATTGAATGTTTGTCTCCACTTTGCAGTGCTGAAAATTTTTCAATAACAATCAGCGGATCAACATTACATTCAGTTGACAATACATCCGCAATCTCTTTTGCTGTTATTTTAAAAGAATGATAAAACCTTTGAACATAGCTCATTTAATTAATTCTTTATACTAACATTCAGTTTAAGTGTTTTAATTTGTTCATCAAGCTGTTTAATCGTAACTTCCGTAATATCTATATCTGGGTTTCCAATCAGTATATTTCGTCTCTCAAAGACAGCGTCAGCTTGTTTTTCTTTCATATTTTTTTTCAAAATTGGTGCGAGTATATCTAAAACCTGCTTTTGTGCTTTTGCACTCGCCGATTCAACCTGTTTAACTTTTTCTGCTAATTCTTTTTTTTTGTGCACTTCATTAGCCCGTAACTCTTGTACTTTCACTTGAAGCGTTTCGGGAGATAAAAAAGATTTTTGGCTTTCAATTTTTTTTACCTGTGCCTTTAATTCATTTTCTACTTTAATTTTTAGCTTTTTCAAAGCTTCTGTCTCTAAACTAATCTGTTTAGCCAAATCTTTACCAACTAAAGAGTTGGCAAACACTTGATCCATATTCAAAATTACAAAACTATTTTTTGCCCATACAGGCTGTGTATCAAACACTAAAAAAGACAGTAAACATAAATTCAAAATAGAAATATATTTTTTTAACATTTTTTTCTTTCAATTATTTTGTTTAAAAACTCGTACCAATTGCAAACCTAAAGAACTGTGTTTTATCATATGATTCCTTAACGATAGGAAGTGCAAAATCAAATCTTACAGGACCAAACGGTGATTTCCAAGCCAAGCTTATACCACAACTTGCTCGGTACGCAAAGTTATCCCGTACATTTTCTGAGGCTACATCTGTTTTTCCTAAAAAACCTTGGTCAATAAATATATAAGGAGATATACCAAAGTCTTCTGGAATTACATTTGGTATTTTAACCTGTAAATTAGCAGTAATATAATACCTTACACCCAAATCATACCCTTGTACTAAATCACGTGACCCTACACCAGAATTACCAAACCCCCTCAATTGACTGTCTCTAATAAAAAAGTGACTCACATAATCAAGGGAGTTGTCTAGATAATCATAAACTCCTCCTACCTCTAGCCTTGTATGCAAGATCCAATCCTCTACAATTTTTTGATAAATATTTGTTTTCATTGTAGTTTTTAAATATGCTCGATCTCCTAAAGGCCCTGCGATTTCTTGTGAAAAAACAAAGCTCCATCCCGCAGTAGGTGTCAGAACTTGATCACGTTTATCAAAACTATAACTATACCCGAAAACCCAAACATTACTTTTACGAGACGGTAAAAAATAATTAGTACTCTCATCATCATTATTAAACTCATCACTAAAGAAGCGTGTATAAAACTTCAAATATGAATCCTCTCCCACAGGAGCCCCAAAAGATAAACCTATACCAGTTTTCAATGATTCTAGTGATGAAGTATCAGAGTACTCTTCATCATAGTGGAATATATCTATACCTGCATATAAATTACGGCCTAAAAAATAAGAATCTGCAAAGCTTGCGTTAAACTTTTGATTTGTTGAACCAAGGGTTCCAGACAATTTTATTTTTTTTCCAGTGCCTAGAAAGTTACGCTCTGAAATACCAAATTGTGTTGAAATACCATCAGCAGAAGAGAAACCTGCACCAAATGATATTTCACCCGTAGATTGCTCTTGGAGATTTACATCTATAATAACTTTATCATCTTCACTTGCGGGCTGTTCTATCAACTCTACGCCACTAAAGTAACCTAACTTCTTAAGATTCCGTTCCGTTCTGCTGAGCAAAGTTCTATTAAAAACATCTCCTTCAGAGAGTGATATTTGTCGTCTTATTACACGGTCTTGTGTACGTGTATTATTATTTATATTAATACGCTCCACATAAGTTTTTTGTCCTTTTGCAACACGATAAGTAACCCTTATAATTCGGTTTACTTTATCACGTTTTATTTTAGGGCGTACATTTACAAATGCATATCCATTTTTTCCCAAATAATCAACAATACTATCAATACTCTTATCAATAGTTTTCGCATTATAACGTTTTCCTACTTGATGCTGTACAAGCAATAAAAGGGTCTTATCAGACAAGTCTTCGGAAATTTGACTATCTATTTTTGTTTCACCAAATTTATAAACTTGCCCTTCTTCTATATTAAAGCGTGTAAAGAACTCTGTTGAATCACGTGTAAGTTCAGATAATGAACTTAACACTCTAAAGTCAGCGTAACCTCTTTCAGTATAAAATTGTCGTAATAATTCACGATCATAAAGAACTCTATCAGGGTCATATCTATCTGATGATGATAAAAACTTCCACAATCGACTCTCCGTAGTAGAAATAACACCACGCAACTCTCTATCAGTAAATTTTTTATTACCACTAAAATTAATAGAACGCACTGTAGTCGTTTTTCCTTCTTGAATTTCAAATATAATATCAACACGGTTTTGTGGCAACTGTACAATTTTTGGATCAATATTTGCTGAGAACTTTCCTATTCTACGGTATAATTGTACAAATTTAAGAACATCATTTTTAACTTTAGAGCGGGTATAAATTTGTCGGGGACGCAAAACACTTTCTACCTGCAAGTCTTCTTCTTTAATTTTTTTATTACCTTCAAATATTATACGATTAATAATGGGGTTTTCTACAACCTTAATAAGCAATTCACCATTTTCATAAAATATGCTTACATCTGAGAATAATGCCGTAGAAAAAAGAACTTTAAGAGAATCATCAATACGTTCTGGGGTCGCCACCATAC
>CAYMEP010000090.1:0-4910 GCA_964389695.1 uncultured Rhodobiaceae bacterium
CAATATACCAATGTGACCTACATGGTGATGACCACATGCATTAATACAACCAGAAATTTTAATCTTTAATTCACCTATGTCATATTGTCTATCTAAGTCAGAAAAACGAGTGGAAATCTCTTGTGCTAAAGGAATAGAACGAGCATTCGCTAAATCACAATAGTCTAAACCTGGACAAGCAATATTATCACTAATTAGACCCAGATTCGAAGTGCCTAAATTAAAAGACGAGAGAGATAAGTAAACAGAATATAAATCAGAAAGCTTAACATGAGGTAAAACAAGGTTTTGTTCATGGGTAACACGAATTTCATCAAAAGAATATGCTAAGGCTAAACGAGCTAATTCATCCATTTGATCAGCACTAGCATCTCCAGGGATACCGCCAATTGGCTTTAAAGAAATATTTACAATGCAATAACCTGGTATTTTGTGAGCAACAATATTTGTCTTAAACCAAGAATTAAAAGCTTTGTCGGTAGAGCGTGCGGTGTTTAAAGCAGAAGATATAGAGGGTAATTCTTCAAAATCAGGGGGCGCAAAATAAGCCGTAATTCGAGAAAGTTCTTCACAAGGTAAGCTCAGTACCTTACTCGAATCAATTAGGGCAAACTCCTTCTCAACAAGACGGCGCATTTCAGCCTCACCAGTCTCATGAACCAAAATTTTAATACGTGCTTTATACATATTATCACGGCGCCCAAGCTGGTTATAAACACGCATCACAGCTTCTAAATAAGCTAATAATTGATAGACAGGTATAAAGTCACAAAGCTTCTTTCCAACAAAAGGCGTGCGCCCTAAGCCACCGCCAACATAAATTTTATAACCAACCTCACCTAAAGAATTCTTGACAATCGCAATTCCAATGTCATGAAACTTAACCGCAACTCTATCATGATTATGACCTGTTACTGCTATTTTAAATTTACGAGGAAGATAAGAAAACTCAGGATGAAAACTGGACCATTGACGAATAATTTCTGAAATAATCCGAGGATCCTCAACTTCATCAGAGATAGCGCCAGCATATTGATCAGCGGTAACATTTCTGATGCAATTACCAGAAGTTTGTATGGCATGCATCTCAACACTTGAAAGGGCATCAAGTATATCAGGTACGTCACATAACTTAGGCCAGTTGTATTGTATGTTTTGACGAGTGGTGAAATGTCCGTAACCTTTATCATATTTACGAGCAATATGTGCAAGCATCTTCATTTGGGGAGAGGAAAGAGTCCCATAAGGAATTGCAACACGTAGCATATAAGAATGTAATTGAAGATATAAACCATTCATTAAACGTAAAGGCTTAAAAGCATCCTCACTAAGAGAGCCGTCCAAACGACGAGATACTTGGTCACGAAACTGTGAAACACGTTCAGACACCATATGGGAGTCAAATTCATCGTAACGATACATGTCTATGTTTCCTCTGAGGTAAATAAGTCTAAGGAAATGCTAGGACCAGAACATCTAATCAATTCACGGACGCTACACGGAATAATCTTGCCAGAAGTGGAAATAGTGACTGCAAAAAGATAAACCCCTACAACTTCACAATCAGATATGAATGAATTCGCTGCTAACAAAAGAGCTTCGCTTGAAGACAAACCTTCAGCAACTGAAGCATCATTCAAATCAGAAACCCAACCATGATCACTAAAGTAGACAACATGACCATCAAGCAAACTATTTGCCGTAATGCTTCGAAATTGAGCTTCTTTATTCGTATGCTGTGCCATAATATCCCTTAATAGATGTAACGATAATTCAAAGTATATTAAAATAATATAAATAAATATCTCTTTTATAAAAGCATATAACGTATTGAATTGCAAAATATAATATAACTATATCCCCCGTGCACCCTCTATAAAATATAAAAAAATATAACTTTTTCATTGACTTACGTGACGCTCGCAAGTATAGTTCAATCCATAATCACAAAATTGTAACTATTGATCAACAACGAGCCGTTGCCAAATCAGTCGTGGAAAAATGACATTTGGAATAATTTCCTGAAGATCAAAATACATTTGCAAATGATGACCTATTATTAGGTATTCATATATAACTAAAAATAATAATAAATATGACTAAAAAAAATAAAATTACCCCCAATTCTAATCTATGGCATTTGCATCAATCTTTAACCAAAGATTTGCTCAAATTTGAAAAACAACTACCAAATGATGCAGAAGACTTAACAGAAGCTTTCGAACGATATGCAAAAGTCATTATGTTATTAATCCGCTCTATGGATCTATTAATGCTTAGAGAAGAAAACTTATTAACGGATATCACAAGTGATCAAAAACCAAAAGAAGATGTTATCGAAGAACTTGAACGTGTATTCGATCGCATCAATGCCGAAAATACAGAGACAAAAATTTCTAAATAGCTTAGATCATGAACAAATTAAATTCCTTAAAACATATTGGCCATTCTGGGCAAGAAATGACCAAATGCCGCCAAAAAATGAATGGTTTATTTGGCTCATTCTGGGAGGAAGAGGGGCAGGGAAAACACGGGCAGGTGCTGAGTGGATTAGAGCCAATGTAGAAGGTAAAACACCATTACAAAAAGGACGATGTCAAAATATAGCTCTTATAGGAGAAACAATCTTAGCGGTACGAGAGGTCATGATAGAAGGACCTTCAGGGTTAAAGGCAATCGCACCAAAGGAAACAAGACCAGAGTATATCGCAAACCGACAATTATTAATATGGCCGAATGGAGCAAAGGCTCATGTCTTTTCAGCCGAAAGACCAGACAATTTACGTGGTCCACAATTCGATATCGCATGGTGCGATGAAATTGCCAAATGGAGACATGCACAAGAATGCTGGGATATGTTGCAATTTGGATTGAGGTTAGGAGAAAAACCACAACAAGTCGTAACTACAACGCCTAAACCAACAACATTAATTAAAAAGTTAATGAATGATCAAGGGTGCACAATATCAAAAGCATCTAGTCACGCAAATAAAGCACATTTAGCACCAGGTTTTGTAGAGGAATTATTGAAACGATATGAAGGAACTTTATTAGGTAAACAAGAAATAAATGCAGAATTAATAGAAAATGTTCCAGGTGCGTTGTGGAATTTAGATATAATTTCTAGAAATAGACTACAAAAAGCACCAGAATTAACAAGAATTGTTGTAGCAATAGATCCGCCAATGGGTAGTGGGGCGCAAGCAGATGCATGTGGAATTTGTGTAGCGGGAATAGATGATAAAGGACAGGCGTATATATTAGAAGACGCATCAGTACAAGGTTTAACACCTGCAAAATGGGCAGAAAAAGCAGCAAATACCTATCATAAATATCAAGCAGACAGACTCGTCGCAGAAATTAATCAAGGTGGTGAATTGGTAAAAGAAGTGATTTTAAGAAATCATCCTAATATCGCTTACACACCAGTCAGAGCTTCAAGAGGAAAAATACTTAGAGCAGAACCAGTGGCAGCATTATACGAACGAAATCTCATCCATCATGTTGGTATACATGAAAAATTAGAACAACAATTATGTAATTATGATGGATGTGGACAAAAAAGCCCAGATAGACTCGATGCATTAGTCTGGGCTGTAACCGATCTTATGTTGAAAAAACAAACAAAAATAAAACCGACATTAAGACGTATTTAAAATACTAGAAAAATAAATAGGAATATTATGAAAATACGAGATATATTAAAAATGCGTATGCAATCACGCATGCCTCATAAAAATCATGAGAAGAAAAGCTATAATAATGGATCATTTATTTCTTTAAATGGAACAACAAATGCATCTTGGTCAGCAAAAAATTATGCTTCTTTTGCACATGAAGGATTTCAAAAAAACCCAATAGCCTATCGGTGTATTCGGATGATAGCAGAATCAACTGCAAGTGTACCAATTAAATTGTTTATCGATAAACAAGAAGTTACACAACACCCATTATTGAATTTACTACACAAACCAAGTGAAGGAAAAGCATTCGCAGATCTATTAGAACAATTCTATGCTTTTTTACAAGTTTCTGGAAATAGTTATTTAGAACTTGTTGAAGCAGGGATAGATAAGTTCGAAATACATAACTTAAGACCAGATAGAATCAAAATCATACCTGGAAGAAATGGGTGGCCAGTAGCTTATGAATATGCAGTCAATAATCAAAAAGTCAAATTCCCTATAGGAATAGACAAAGTGTGTCCAATCTTACATTTAAAACTATTTCATCCATTAAATGATCATTATGGAATGAGTCCAATGGAAACAGCCGGGTTTGGGGTTGATATTCATAATGCTGCAAATGCATGGAATAAAGCTCTATTTGATAACGCAGCAAGACCTTCTGGGGCACTCGTATATAAAGGAGTGGATGGAGCGCAGAATCTGACAGATGAACAATTTGATAGATTAAAAAATGAACTGGAAACAAATTATCAAGGATCTCATAATGCGGGAAGACCTTTATTATTAGAAGGCGGATTAGAATGGACACCCATTAGCTTAACACCACAAGATATGGACTTTATTCATGCAAAACATGCTGCAGCAAGAGATATTGCTTTGGCGTTCGGTATTCCACCTATGTTACTTGGAATTCCTGGAGATAATACTTATGCAAATTATATAGAAGCAAATCGTGCTTTTTGGAGACAAACTGTATTGCCGTTAGCAGAAAGAACAATGCGACGAATAGGGCAATGGTTAGGGCCTATCTTCGAAAAAGACCATCCAATATATTTGAAATGTAATATGGATGCATTGCCTGCGTTAAGTGAAGAAAGAGCAAAACTATGGGAACGTATTGGTAAAGCAGAATTCTTAACCATCAATGAAAAACGTGAAGCATTAGGGTATCCACCCGTCACAGACCATAACCAAGTAGAATTATAGAGAGTTCTTATGTAC
>CAYMEP010000091.1:0-4909 GCA_964389695.1 uncultured Rhodobiaceae bacterium
GCATATGGGAGGGATCGATGAATTTTTGCTAAAAGTGAAAGATGTACAATTGTCTGGTAAAGCCCGTCGTTTCAAGAAACAGATTGCCACTGCTTAAAACCTATTTTTTATATTAAATAAATTTTCTAACTTTTCGGTGATTGCACCGCCTAATTGTTCTGCTTCTGTGAGTGTTACGGCTCGTTTGAAATAGCGAGTGACGTCGTGTCCTATACCAATCGCAGTTAATTCAATAGAGGATTGGTTTTCAATTTTTTGAATAACTTGTCGTAAATGCTTTTCCAAGTAATCTCCTGCATTACTAGATAAAGTACTATCATCAACAGGGGCACCATCTGATATGACCATTAAAATACGTCTTTGCTCGGGTCTGTATCTTAGTCTTTGCTCTGCCCAGAGTAAGGCTTCTCCATCTATATTTTCTTTGAGTAACCCCTCTTTCATCATGAGGCCGAGGTTACGTTTTGCTCTTCTTATGGGGACATCAGCTGATTTATAAATAATATGCATCAAATCATTCAATCTTCCTGGTGGTTCTGTAGCTTGGGCGCGAGTTTTTTCCCAAGATTTTCTGGAGCTTCCACCTTTCCAGTGATGGGTGGTAAATCCGAGAATTTCTGTTTTAATCCCACAACGTTCTAATGTTCGGGATAAAATATCAGCACTCATTGCTGCCACAATAATAGGACGTCCACGCATTGAACCTGAGTTATCAATAAGTAATGTTAAAATAGTATCTTTAAAAGGAACCTGATGTTCTTGTTTAAAAGATAGTGCATTTGTTGGGTCAATTACGATACGTGCTAATCTTGAGGTATCTAAATAGCCTTCTTCAAGATCAAAATTCCAACCTCGATTTTGTATTGCCTGTAAACGTCTTTGTAAACGATTGGCTAATTTTGTAACAATCCCTTGCAAGGGACGTAATTGTTGATCTAGAATTTCTCGTAGTTTGTTCAATTCTTCTGCATCGCATAACTCTTCAGCCTTAATGATGTTATCGAATTCTGTAGTATAGGCTTTATAGTCTTGGGATGTGGTAGATGAAGAGGGAGGACAATATTGTTCAGGGGTCTGCGTTGTTTCAATAGAGGGCTCCTGTCCCGTGGTTTCAGAAGATTCATGACTGTCTGATTCTTCTAATGTTTCTTCTGTAGAATCAGTGTCTGGTGAGGTACTGTGGCTTTCTTCAATCTCTGTTGTTGTATTTTCTATCTCTTGTGGGTTAGGGTGGTTTGTATCATTCCCCTCATATTGTGTTGTTTCTGTTTCTAGGAATCTAAGTTTTTTTAGAATTTGTTTGGCTGTTTCTAGGAAATCTTTTTGTGATTCTAGTAAAGTGTCTAATGTTTCTAAATATGTTTGACATTGATCTTCAATTGTTTCTTGATGTATTTCTAGAATTTCCTTAACGTCTAATGGGACTGTTTGAGGCATGTATCTTTGGCGCAGCATCCATAGTAGTGCTTGTTGTAATTTTGTTATATTTTCCATATCTTTTTGGTAATTATGTCGATATAGCTGATTTAAATTTTCTGTGACCCCTGCCATATTCTGTGATCCAAGACTTTCATAACGTATCGTTTCTATCATGTTTAATAGTGGGTCTTGCTCTGTGGTATTAGGTTTATGGAATGCGATACGTAAAGAGAATGAATCTGCTTGCCCTCTTATTAAAAGACGTTGTTGATCGGATAAATAGGAATTAACCGTTGGTAAATGCAGTGTTTGATTAGACAAGAATGGTTTATCTGAGTCAAAAATGACTTCTAATTCATCATTTTGTGCTAACGCCCGAATTGTATGGGCGAGGCTTTTCTTGAAATCATCTTCATTATTTGAAGGCATATTTAGCTAGTCACACTATCTAAATCTTTATTAAAGCAACGTTGATAATGTTCTTTAATTGTTGATTGTTCTAGAGTGTCACATTTATTGAGAAAACTTACACGAAATGCCATACCTATATCATTTTGGAACAAGGGAATATTTTCTGCCCATGTTAAAACGGTTCTTGGTGACATTAGTGTTGAAATATCTCCATTGAAAAAGCTTTTACGTGTTAAGTTAGCAAGTTTTACCATGGATTGAATGGTTTTGTTGTCACATTGTGGTGCTTTATTTTTGATGATTTTTACCTCTGTTTCGAAAGGTAAATAGTTTAGTGTGGATACAATATTCCAACGATCCATTTGTCCTTGATTGATTTGTTGTGTGCCATGATATAGACCTGTTACATCTCCTAAACCAATTGTGTTTGTTGTAGCAAACAATCTAAAATAAGGATGTGGTTTTAACACTTTGTTCTGATCTAGTAAGGTAAGTTTCCCTTCTTGTTCAAGAATGCGTTGAATGACGAACATAACATCAGCACGTCCTGCATCATATTCATCTAGGACAAGAGCAATAGGGTTTTGTAATGCCCATGTAAGAATTCCTTCTTGAAATTCTGTAACTTGTTTGCCATCACGTAGAACAATTCCTTCTTTCCCGATTAAATCTATACGGCTGACATGTGCATCTAAATTTATCCGAACACAACCCCAATTTAAATGTGCTGCCACTTGTTCAATATGTGTTGATTTCCCTGTTCCATGATAACCCTGTATCATCACACGGCGATTATGTTCAAACCCTGCTAGAATAGCTTTTGTGGTGTCTGGATCAAAATGGTAATCTTTATCAATCTCGGGAACATATTCAGTTTTTTGAGAGAAACCATGCATTTCGTTGCCTACACAAGAGGCACCAAAAGCCTTTTCTACATCAATATGTTGATCAGGTTTATCAGTCATTCTGGTTCCTTATTTTAACAAAATCCTGAGGCTTTTAGGTATTCATAAGCTTGTATACTACGTTGTAATCTTGCTTCATATTTTCGGTCACCTCCATTTGCGTCAGGGTGAAACTTTTTAATAAGTTTTTTATAACGTGCTTTCACTTCGTCAGCTTTGGCAACCTCTGTTAAATCTAGTATGTCTAGTGCCGAAATTTGTCCAGGAGACGCTGTTCTAGCTTGTGCAATTTTTGTTCTTTGACTTGTTGTTGTGTAGTGCTTCATTAGCTCTAGAGGGTCTTTCCATTTATCCTGTATTCCTTGCGTTCCCGCACGTCTTGTTCCTAGTGTCCAAGTTGGACGGTGTCCAGTTGTACTGCTTTCTTTATATTCAGTAATTTCTTCATCACTCATTTTCTCAAAAAAGTTGAAGCTTTTATTATAAACTTTTATATGTTGTATACAAAAATACCTTTGTTGAGTAGAGCCATCAGCAGCGGGGGCAGGATAAGGGGCGGTATCTTTACAATGATCCCAGTCACAAGTTTGGATAGACTTTACTTCTTTCAGAGCTTTTTTCGTTGATCGAATACTATCAAAATGTTTAGATTTTAAATTCATAATATTCATTATGTATCGTGAATGATATTAACACAAGAGTTTAGACATTGGTTGAGGGGTATGACATTGATTTTACAAGAAATACGTGAAAAATTATCACAGAGTTTTGAAGTTATATATATAGATTTAATTGATGAGTCTCATTTACATGCGAATCATAGGGAGGGGTCTGCAGATGGGGGAACACATTTTCGTTTGTTGATTGTGTCTCCTGATTTTGATGATTGTAATCGTCTTAAAAGGCATCGGATGGTTTATGATGTTTTATCCTCTGAACTTTCTGATTATATTCATGCTCTTGTGATAAAAGCTGTAACACCAGAAGAATATAAATTGATGATTTAGTTAGTTAGTTGTTTTGTTGTTTTGTGTATTTCTATAAGTGTAATTTGATTACGTTTACGTCTTAGAATACGGAATCGAAATCCATAAAAAGTAAATATTTGACCTTCCTTTGGTATACAACGTGTTTCATGCATGATTAACCCTGCGATTGTAACGGTTTCTTTATCTGGTAATAACCATCCCATATTACGATTGATATCTCGTAATGTTACAGTGCCATCAACACTTATTCCTCCATCGGGTGTTTTCAGGAAAGAGTTATCGGGTGCATCATATTCATCTTCGATTTGTCCAACAATTTCTTCTAGAATATCTTCTAGAGTTACCAATCCCATTACGCCACCATATTCATTAATAATTAATGAGAAGTGTATTTTTCTATTTCTAAACTCAGCCATCTGTGTAGCTAGAGAGGTTGTTTCTGGAACAAACCAAGGTTCTGATAGTAATTTGTGAATCTCTAAATTGGTACGTTTCTGTGGGTTAGCAATATATTGGAATAACTTTTTTGTATGTAAAATACCGATAATATTATCTTGGTTATCTTGCCAAAATGGGATTCGTGTATAACGACTTTGAAGTACTTGCCTAATGATTTCTTCATACGGTAAATTTGCATCGATAAGTTGCATTGCTTTTCTATGTACCATGACCTGGTCGATACTAACCTTTTTAAGGTCTAGGATTCCTCCTAACATATCTCTATCCTTTTTTGTGACACCTTTCTCTAGGTGATGTAAGTCAATCGTGCTTCGTATGTCTTCACGTGCCCACTCACTTTTTGATGTTTTGGGGACATCTTTCTTTATTTTGGTAAGGATATAATTGGTAAAGCGGTTTAATAAACGACTGAGGGGAATTAAGTAGTTCACAAATTTATTCAAAATAGGGGCAACACGTAAAGCAACTTGATCGCTAGCAGATAAAGCATAGGTTTTGGGAAGAACTTCAGAAAAAATAATGACTAAAACGGTCATTAGTAATGTTGCAAGGAGGAGGCCTATTTCACCAAAGAATTTTAAGAATAAATTTGTTGCAAGAACAGAAGCTAGAATATTGACTAAGTTATTGCCAATTAAAATAGAACTCAATAATTGTTCTCCATGTTTTAGTAAGTGATTCACAGCTTTAGCTCGTTTATTCCCTTGATTCGCAAGACTATGCATT
>CAYMEP010000092.1:0-4874 GCA_964389695.1 uncultured Rhodobiaceae bacterium
TTGAGCGGCTGCTACCTCGTGGTGATGTTTTTCAACTTCAATACCTATTTCTTGCATAACTGTTAGCATTTCGCCTCTTAAGTCCTGACAAGAATCGACAGGGTTAGCAGGAAAATATCCACCTTTTGTACGAGGGCGGTGCCCTTTGTTGCCTGCTTCATATTCTGTCGCTGAATTATCAGGCAGTTCTATATCATCTAGCATAAATCCTGTATCATAAGGTGATGTAGAGAATCTCACATCATCAAAGAGGAAGAATTCTGCTTCAGGACCAACATAACATGTATCCCCAATTCCTGTTGATTTAAGGTAGGCTTCTGCCCGTATTGCGGTTGCTCTTGGGTCACGGTTGTATAGTTCATTGGTTACAGGATCAACCACATTACAGAACATTGTGAGCGTTGGTTGTGCATAAAAAGGATCCATAGATACGGTATTTACATCTGGTATTAAAAGCATATCTGATTCATTAATAGCTTTCCAGCCAGCAATAGAAGAGCCATCAAACATAGTCCCTTCTTTAAAAAACTCTTCATCTATAAGATTAGAGTGTAAGGTAAGATGTTGCATCTTGCCTTGTGGGTTCGTAAAACGCAAATCTACGTATTGGATGTTTTCATCTTTAATTTGTTTTAGAATTTCTTTTGCATTAGACATAAAGTATCCTCTTGTTTTGATAAGTTGAATTTAAAGTGCTAGATAGCGTCTTTCCCAGTTTCTCCGGTTCTGATTCGAATTGTTTCTTGAATTTCACTTACGAAAATTTTTCCATCGCCAATATGTCCAGTATGTGCAGATTTCTTTAGAGTTTCTAACACTGTTGGAAGTAATTCATCTGCAATGACGATTTCTAGTTTTAATTTTGGTAAAAAATCAACAATATATTCGGAACCACGATAAAGTTCTGTGTGACCTTTTTGTCTGCCAAAGCCTTTTGCTTCAAGAACTGTTAAGCCATCAACGCCAGCTATCTGTAGAGCTCCTTTGATTTCATCAAGTTTAAACGGTTTAATAATGACTTCAATTTTTTTCATCGCATTGTTATTGGATAAGGATTGTACAGAGATAGTCAAGATATATAATGTAAACTTATAAAGTTTTTTGTGGATAGCGCTGTTTTAAAATTATTTTTAAATATGCTTAGGCATAATCATTGTCTGTAGATTTAAACTATACTTCCTATTGTATTGAGATTAAAATGGGGCTAGCCATTCTATTGTGAGACTGCTATATGCTGAAACAATTATTTTGAAGCGCGGGCGTGGTGAAATTGGTAGACACGCTAGATTTAGGTTCTAGTGCCGAGAGGTGTGGGGGTTCAAGTCCCTCCGCCCGCACCAAATGGAAATGTTTTATAATGAGTCTACATGTAAGATGTATGAGGAATGTAAAATGAATGAAAATGTAGATGAATAGGGGCAGGTGAATGAGTCAGATCGATGTTAAAGAAATCAAAGTAGAAGGTTTAGAACGTGAGTTGAAAGTAACAATTCCGGCGTCTTTTTTAAATACTCAGTTAGATATAAAAATTGAGGAAATAAAAGATACGGTTCAGCTTAAAGGGTTTCGAGCAGGGAAAGTGCCTGCAAGTCACATTAAAAAAACATATGGTAATCAACTAAGACGTGATATCATTCAGGAACTTGGCAAAACAGAAACAGAAAAAATTATAAAAGGGCGTGATGAACAGCCTGCAATGCAACCAGAACTTAAAGTTGAAGGTGAGTTTGAGCCAATTATTACAGGAAATGCAGATCTGGTTTTTGGGTTGATTTACGAAGTGTTGCCTGAAATTAAATTAATGGATTTTAAAAAATTAGATCTAGATCGTAATGTTGCTGATATTGGAGAAAAAGACGTAGATGATGCTCTCTCTAATTTGGCCAAATCACGAAAAAGCTTTAAGGCAAGAGCCAAAACTGCGGTTTCCAAGAATGGTGATCAAGTGAATATGGATTATGCTGGTAGTGTAGGTGGTGTTGCATTTGACGGAGGTACTGCTGAAGGTGCAGATTTAGAACTTGGTTCTGGAACATTTATTCCTGGGTTTGAAGAACAGTTAATAGGCAAAAAATCTGGTGATAAAGTGGACGTAAAAGTTACTTTTCCAGAGGAGTACCATAGTACGGAACTTGCTGGCAAAGAGGCTGTGTTTAAAGTTGTTGTCCATGAAGTAAGAGCACCAAAAGAGGCAGACATTGATGATGACCTTGCAAAATCATTCGGTATGGAAAATATTAAATTGTTAAAAGAGGCAGTTTCAAAACAAATTTCTGATGATTATGGTAAGCTATCGCGTGATATTTTGAAACGTGATTTATTAGATGTTTTAAATGCTCAGCATGAATTTAAATTGTCTAAAAAAATGATAAAAATTGAATTTGATCAAATTTGGCATAAATTTGAGCATGAGTTGAAGGGGCAAGGCAAAAATATCGATGAACTAGATGAACCTGAAGAGACTTTGCGGGAAGAATATCAGGGTATTGCCGAGCGACGTGTGCGTACTGGGTTAGTTTTAGCAGAAGTTGGTAGATTAAATAATATCGTAGTCTCGGAAGATGAGATCAAAAAAGCGGTTATGGAACAGGCGCGCCAATTTCCAGGTAAAGAACAAGAAACAATCAAGTATTTTCAAGAAAATCCAGAAGCTTTGATGCAGATTCGTGCACCACTCTTTGAAGAAAAAGCGATTGATTTCATCATTGAGCAGGCAAATGTTAACGAAAAGAAAATGAGTATTGCGGATTTGATGAATGTTTCAGAAAATATTGAAACAAAGGCAGCAAAGAAAAAACCATCTGCAAAAAAAACCAAAAAAGTAACAACTAAGACAAAAAAGTAACAGGATAAGTAAAGAATACTTTATCATAAGACGAGGTTTGTTATTCTTTTTGAATACTGTTATGTTGTGCGTTAAATAAGGAGTATGTGATGAAAAATTCGATTGATACTTATATGGGTGGTTTAGTACCGATGGTGGTTGAACAGTCAGCACGTGGAGAGCGTGCGTTTGATATTTATTCGCGTCTTTTGAAAGAGCGTGTCGTGTTCGTTACAGGAGCCATTGAAGATCATATGGCTAGCGTGATTACTGCTCAATTATTATTTTTAGAAGCTGAAAATCCAAAAAAAGAAATTTCACTTTATATTAATTCTCCTGGTGGAGTCGTAACTTCTGGAATGGCAATTTATGATACGATGCAATATGTACGTTGTCCTGTTTCCACTCTTTGTATAGGGCAAGCTGCAAGCATGGGATCCTTACTCTTAGCTGCAGGAGAAGAAGGAATGCGCTTTTCTTTGCCAAATGCACGGGTAATGGTTCACCAGCCTTCGGGAGGTGTTCAAGGGCAAGCATCTGACATTGAGCGTCATGCTAAAGAGATTCTAGATATGCGGGATAGGCTCAATAAAATTTATCAGACACATACTAAGCAGACAATTAAAGTGATTGAGGCGGCACTTGAGCGTGATACATTTATGACCGCACAAGATGCTAAGAAATTTGGTATTATTGATCAAGTTGTAGAACAACGCTCTAGTGATTCTGAAAAAGTAAAATAATAATCAGCTTGCATTCTATTTCATTTTACGACAATGTTTATTTCTTAGAATCGATGCAGGCTAGGGTGGTTTATGTGAGTAAAATTAGCAAGACAGGGGATGCAAAAACGACACTTTTTTGTTCTTTCTGTGGTAAAAGTCAACATGAAGTTCGTAAGCTCATTGCTGGGCCTACTGTTTTTATTTGTGATGAATGTACAGCGTTATGTATGGACATTATAAAAGAAGATAGTAAAAGTGAGTCTTCTTGTAAAAGCTCTAAAGGTGTGCCGGCACCCCAAGAAATTCTTGATGTTTTAGAAAATTATATTATTGGGCAATCGCATACGAAACGTGTGTTGTCAGTGGCTGTCTATAATCATTATAAGCGCCTTAACCACCAAAATGGTAATGATGATATTGAGCTATCAAAATCTAATATTTTATTGGTTGGGCCTACAGGATGTGGAAAAACGTTGTTTGCGCAGACTTTGGCACGTATCTTGGATGTTCCGTTTACTATGGCTGATGCAACAACTTTGACAGAGGCTGGTTATGTAGGTGAAGATGTTGAAAATATCATTCTCAAGCTTTTACAAGCTGCAGACTATGATGTTGATAAAGCCCAAAGAGGGATTGTCTATATTGATGAGGTAGATAAAATTAGTCGTAAATCTGATAACCCTTCTATCACACGTGATGTGTCTGGTGAGGGTGTTCAGCAAGCTCTATTAAAATTAATAGAAGGTACTGTTGCTTCTGTGCCTCCGCAAGGAGGGCGTAAACACCCTCAGCAAGAGTTTTTGCAGGTGGATACAACCAATATACTCTTTATTTGTGGGGGAGCATTTGCGGGGGTTGAAAAAATTATAGCACGCCGTGGTGGAGATACATCTATTGGTTTTGGAGCTAAGGTGAAGAATGCAGACACGAAGTCTACAGGTGAATGGTTGAAGATGCTTGAACCTGAAGATTTGTTGAAGTTTGGTTTAATCCCTGAGTTTATTGGGCGGTTGCCTGTGGTCGCTACTTTGGAAGACTTGGATGAATCTATGTTAGTGCAAATCTTAACAGAGCCTAAAAATGCTCTGGTAAAGCAATATGAAAAGCTTTTTGATATGGAAAATATTAAGTTAGTTTTTAAAAAAGGTGCTCTTGTTGCTATTGCACGTAAGGCCATAGAGCGTAAAACAGGGGCAAGAGGCTTAAGGTCTGTGATAGAAGGTATATTATTGGATACTATGTTTGATATACCCTCTAAGGATAATATAAAAGCTGTCTCTTATACACATCTGACGCTGCCGACGACTCCTTACGTGTAGATCTCG
>CAYMEP010000093.1:0-4825 GCA_964389695.1 uncultured Rhodobiaceae bacterium
CCTATACCTTTTGGATGGTATGTTATCGAATATTCTGATCAATTGAAACAAAAAGAAATTAAAAAAGTAGAAGCTTTTGACCAAGAGTGGGTTTTATTCCGTGGAGAAGATGATTCTGTTGGTATGACTGATCCATATTGTCCTCATCTTGGTGCTCACTTAGGTGAAGGTGGTGAGGTCGTTGGTAACAATATTCGTTGTACTTTCCACCATTGGGAATATAATTCAGAAGGTTGGTGTAAAAATATTCCTTATGGAAAAGTTATGCCAGGAATTGCAAAGAAAAAACCAATCTTAAAAACACTGCCTATTCAAGAAAAATATGGTATGATTTGGTGTTGGTATCATCCTGATAATGCTGAACCTTCTTTAGTAATACCAACAATTCCTGAATTAGAAGATAAAGAAAATTATATTGAGCCAAGACGGGGTGAATGGCTAATTGAAACATGTTTACAAGAAATTGGTGAAAATGCCGTTGATACTCCACATTTAAAGTTTTTACATGGTGCTCCTATCATTCCAGATATCAGTATAAACGTTGATGGTCCAAAATTCCACTTTGATATTATGAATGGTTATATTGTTGGTGATGTGTTCAGTCCTGGAGTTCAGGCTATTAGACATTATAGTGATGAGGTGTCTATGTTAATGTTTTCTATACCTCTTCCACTCACGAAAGAAAAAACACTTACACGTATGGTCTTTACCTTTAAAGACTACCCTGAAGGTTCTGACGAGCGTGTAACAGCTGAGTTTCTTTATAAGCACTCTATAGGTGAGACTGGTGATTCAGACACTGCTGGCTTTGAATCTGTTGACTTAATCGTATGGAACAATAAGAAATACCGTCCGAAACCTCTATTATGCGATGGTGATGGGCCAATCCTAACTTGGCGTAAATATTATAAACAATTTTATGCTCACCTTGATGAGAGCTCACCTGCTATTTCTGGTTAAAAGATATACTAAATAAAATAGACTTTCTTATTTTTTTAAACATTGTTTTTTGTATATATTCAAGAGTTATACGTTATGTTTTTTACTGTTAAATTGATAATAACCCCTATATTATTTATCTACAAGAAACTAAATGCCTATATATCTCGGTTCTTGATACGTTACTTACATAAACCTGTGATGGGTTACCTTCTTTATGATAACGTGTACAATCAATCATTAATAAACTCACTCCAACCTGGGGACGTGCTTTTAATTGAAGGAAATTTTCGTATTTCTATAGCAATAAAGTATCTCACCCAATCTAAATGGTCACATGCTGCTCTATTTTTAGGTTCAGAGGCAGAATTGGTAGATAAAAATGGCAAACCTGCTTCTTTTATTGAAGCTAACTCAGAAGACGGCGTTGTTGGCATAAATAGTGATCAATATAGAGGTTTTAATGTACGTATTTGTCGTCCTAAATATCTTCAAGCTACGGATATAAAAAAAATGATAAAAACTATGAAAGGTATGATTGGTATACAATACGATATGAAAAATATCATAGACCTTATTCGTTATACTTTTCCACAACCACCGGTTCCACATAATTGGAAACGACGGATGTTTTCGATTGGGAGTGGTACACCAACAAAGATTATCTGTAGTGCTTTAATTGCTAAAGCATTTCATGATATTCATTATCCAATTTTACCAAAAATTACACGTGACAATGCAAAGGAAATTTATCATATTCAACATACTTCACTTTATATGCCTATAGATTTTGATATGTCCCCTTATTTTGATATTATAAAACCACAAATGGATGGTGCATTTAATTATAAAGGTATTCATTGGGTAGAAAATAAAACTGATGAAAAATAATTTTTATATTTTAACATTAGTTTTTATATTATACTTATCCCCTTTATATGCCTCTAATCATGGCATTTCTATGCATAACACACCACAATTAGAACCTGGTTACAAACATTTTAACTATATTGATAAAACATCTCTACCAGGTGGACAACTAGTTTACGCAGAAATTGGAGGCTTTAATAATTTAAATCCTTTTACAATTACAGGATCTGCACCTGTACAAATCAGAGACTTAGTCTTTGAAAGCCTACTTATTCGTCATTATGACGAACCTTTTGCACTTTACGGTTTACTAGCAAAATCTATAGAAGTTGCTCCTGATCGCTCGTTTATTCGTTTTCGTCTTAATCAAAATGCAAAATTCTCTAATGGTGATAAAGTTCGTGTAGAAGACATTATCTTTTCATATGAACTCTTAAAAGAAAAAGGACGCCCGAATCATCGTTTTTATTATAACAAAGTCTCTCACATAAACTACCAAACGGACAATGAAATTACATTTTTCTTTAATCCCGAACATCAAGATCGTGAATTACCACTTATTATCGGTCTTATGCCTATTCTGCCAAAATCTGTTTATCAAAATAAAAACTTTGACCAGATAGGACAGATGGTGCCTATAGGCTCAGGGCCATACAAAATTGAAACCGTGAAATTTGGAAAACAAATTACCTATCAACGTAATCTTAATTATTGGGGAGAAAAAGAAAGATTTAATAAACACCGTCACCAAGTAAGTAAAATTATTTATAATTATTACCATGATGAAAACATCGCTTTTGAAGCTTTTAAGGCGGGGTTAGTAGATATTTGGGTGGAAGATAATCCAATACGCTGGATAAAAGAATATGACTTTCCAGCTTTTCATAAAAAAAGAGTAATTAAAGAAAATATTAAAACAAAACTACCTTCTGGTCTATATGGTTTTGTTTTTAATACAAGAAGGTCTATTTTTCGTGATCAAAACATTCGTCAGGCATTGGATGTAATGTTTAATTTCCCTTGGGTAAATAAAACATTCTTTGGCAATAAATATATAAGAACACAAAGTTATTTTCAAAACTCAGATTTAAGTTCTTATAATACCAGTATTAATGAAGCAGAAGCTAAAATACTAAAAAATAACACACACTTAATGAAGCCTTATCAAGCTCTAAAAGGAGATATAAAAGGATATAACCGTCAAGGCCGTAAAGTCGCTCTAAATTTATTTCAACAGGCTGGTTATCATATTAAAAATGGAAAAATGGTCTCTAAAAAGACAGGAAAAGATTTTAAATTTGAAATTCTTGTACAAAAAAAACGCGATGAACATATTGCATTAAGTTATAAAGAAATGCTTACTAAAATTGGTATTAACATAAAGTTACGTTATGTACCAGATTCTGCACAATATCAAAATAGGCTGCAAAATTTTGATTTTGATATGATTATTTACAATTGGTATGCATCTCTTTCACCAGGACACGAACAGAGTTTTTATTGGGGCTCAAAAGCTGCTAATGAAAAAGGTAGCCGTAATTATGCTGGAATTAAAAATGAATATATAGACGCAGCTATTACCTCCTTAACACAAGCCAAAACACGCCAAGACCTAATCGCAGCCTCAAGAGCCTTAGACCGTCTTTTAATGAATGGAAACTATGTAATTCCTTTATTCTTTACACCAGAACAATGGATTACACACTGGCACTATGTGAAGCACGGGAACCACCCTATTTATGGTGTACGTTTTGATAGTTGGTGGAGTACAAATGAACCCTAAAGGTACCTAAACCTTTATACTTCATACCATTTATAGATTTCTTTACTATTTTTTTTATATAATATATAAGTTAATGAACTTATATAACTGTGCAATTAAGGATTCTTTTTATATGTTATCTGGTATTAAATTAATCTTAACCCCAGTATTTTTTTTGTATAAGGGTTTCGTTTTCTTATTATACTTTCCTATAAAGTATTACTTCTATATGCAGTCAAAAAATTACATTTTGAATGGTGAGGTATATAATAAATCTTTGATAGACTTGCTTCAGCCAGGAGATCTAATTTGCGTTGCAGGAAAAATTCGTGCGGCTACGGTACTACAACACCTATTTAAAACCCAATGGTCACATACGGCTCTATTTTTAGGTCCAGAAGCAGGACTATTAGATAAAAACGGCAATGCTGCCGATACTATAGAATTAGTTTTTGCAGGTATCAGAAACATTCAAAGCAATCGGTATAATAACTATAATATAAGTATTTTACGTCCTAAATATCTTCCAGCAGATGATATCAAAAAAATGATAGAAAACATCAAAAAAGATAATGATAATAAGTATTATAGACCTATTAACGCTCCGTTGGGTTTTCTTGCACTCATTAATTTTCCATTCATTAAACGAACATCATGTATGGGTTTTGTTGCTAAGGCATACATTGATATAGGTTATCCAATTTCACCACAAATCGAATATAAAAATGGTAAAAAAACTTATTATGTTAAACCTATGATATATCACACATCTGTTGATTTTGAGAAATCTCCTTTTTTTGATGTAATAAAGCCGAAAGTTGATGGTACATTTAATTATAAAGATCCTATACCTAATCTATAAAACACACCCTTTATTACACTCGCCCTTAACTCTTCTTATCTTTAGGTATAATATTAAGATAACGTATTTTTTTTCGTAATGTATTTCTATTAAGCCCAAGAATTTCTGCCGCTTTAATTTGATTTCCCTTTGTTAAAACTAATGTCTGTTTTATTAATGGATATTCTACTTCTTGTAAGAACCGGTCATATAAACCAACTGGTGGATACTCTTTTTGGTATTTTGAAAAATAACGTATCATATAATACTCTAAACTTTCCGATAAGCTTTGCACCCCTAAATCTACTTTATTAATCATAGATTCAGAATCTACTATTCCTTGTAGTTCAAAACGTAATATATCAATATCAAAAATTTCTTCATTATATAATAGTGTTAATCGTGAGATTAAG
>CAYMEP010000094.1:0-4722 GCA_964389695.1 uncultured Rhodobiaceae bacterium
TACAGGTGTAGGTTGGAAAATAAGCAATAAAGGTCTATTTATAGAACCTTATATGACAACTCGTACTCAAGGCACCGGTCTTGGGCTCGCAATTGTTAAAAAAATAATTAATGAGCATGCAGGAAAAATTATTCTTGATGACGCACCATGGAAAGAAAAAGGAAAAAGTGGCAGTCAGGTAACTCTTATTTTACCGAAATATCAAGAAGAAACAACGGTAGGGGCGTTAACAACAGTAAAGGAAGTAAAGTAATGACAAATGATATTTTAATTGTAGATGATGAAAGGGACATAAGAGAGCTCGTTTCCGGTATTTTAACAGATGAAGGATATGAAACGAGAACCGCCTCTAATAGTGAGTTAGCATTAAATGAAATTGCAAAAAGATGCCCTGCATTAGTAATTCTAGATATTTGGTTACAAGGAAGTAAATTAGACGGAATGGAAATTCTAACATTATTACGTGAAAAAATGCCTGATTTACCAGTTATAATGATTAGTGGTCATGGAAATATAGAAACAGCTATCACAGCTATTACGATGGGTGCATATAATTATATAGAAAAACCATTTAAAGCTGAACAGCTTAAATTGCTAACTAAGCAAGCTATTGATCAAAACAAACTAAAACGTGAAAATATAGAATTAAAACAAAAAATTATAACAGATGAGCTTATAGGTAATTCATCACAGTTAGAAAAATTAAGAAAACTCATCAAAAAAACAGCACCTACCAATAGTCGTGTTCTTATATCTGGCCCAACAGGAACAGGAAAAGAAATAGTTGCCCGTCTATTACACAAACATTCATTACGTAAAAATCAACCATTTATTGCTGTTAATTCTGCTACTCTTAGTCCAGATACAATGGAAGAAGTCTTGTTTGGTAGTATAAAATCAGGATATGTAACAGCAGGGTTACTAGAGCAAGCTCATACTGGTACATTATATCTCGATAAAGTTGCCGATATGCCTATTGATACTCAAAGTAAATTATTACGAATGATAGTAGAACAAAAATTTATTCGTGTTGGTGGCACTCAAGAAGTACATATAGATGTGAGAATTATATCATCCACATCACGAAATATTATTAAATATATTGATCATGGCATATTTAGAGAAGATTTATATCATCGTTTAAATGTCGTCTCTATTCCAATATCACCCTTAAATGAACGTAAGGAAGATATTGGAATGTTAGTAGAGTATTATATGAAAAAAATATCTGCAACATCTGGTCTCATGCCACGTAAAATAGAAAAAGACGCTATGTCACTTCTATATTCACATAATTGGCCAGGGAATGTTAGACAATTAAAGAACTGCATAGAACATATGCTTATACTCGCTAATGGTAAAACTAGTACTCATATCACAAGTGATATGCTACAAAATGATATCTTATCTGCAACTAAATTAAGTATTGAAAATGATTCCAAAACACATATCATGACTTTACCTTTAAGAGAGGCACGGGAAATTTTTGAGAAAGAGTATTTACTAGCACAAACTAATAGATTTTCAGGGAATATATCAAGAACAGCTGAATTTATTGGTATGGAAAGATCGGCGCTACATCGTAAATTAAAATCACTCGGTCTCAACTCAACAAAGAACTTTAAAGCTGTTGAGTGAAAATATAAAAACGGAGGCTAAATGAAAATTATTGTATGTGGAGCAGGAGTCATTGGATTTGGGATTGCACAACATTTAGCTGCTGAAGGAAATGAAGTAACCGTGATTGACCAATCACCAGAAAACATTCAAAGAATCAATGATATATTGGATGTACGGGGGATTGTAGGTCACGGTGCTCATCCCGCTATTTTAGAAGAAGCGAATGCGTATAATACTGATATATTCATTGCAGCAACACCTGTAGATGAAATTAATATGATTTCATGCCAAGTTGCTCATTCTGTATTTGATATACCCAAAAGAATTGCACGTATTGGGGATCAAGGTCACCTAAATAGTCACTACAATAAACAGATTAATAACAACAACTTACACATAGATGTTGTTATATCACCCGAACAAGAAGTTGCTGAAACTATTTTACGGAGGCTCACCGTTTATGGAGCATTAGATGCCACCAATTTTAACAATGGAAACATTAAATTTCTTTCTTTCAACCTTGATGATAATTGCCCCGTTATAGATACACCATTAAATCAGTTAACCGAATTATTTCCTGATCTAAAAGTTATTATTGTAGGTATTAAACGTAAAGATATTGTTTTTATTCCTAAAAATAACGACTCCATGGAACTAGGAGACACTATCTTTCTTGTTAGCGGACAAAAAGATACAAAAAGAATTATGAACATTTTTGGAAAAACTATAACAGAAATGCGAAACATCATAATTGTTGGTGGAGGGAATATAGGAAAATATGTCGCACAAAAGTTAGAAAAACAATATAAAACCTCAATCAAGATTATTGAAAACAACGAGAAGCAAGCACATATTATAGCAGCAGAATTACAACGCAGTATCGTTTTACATGGTGATATTTTACAACCAGATATTTTAGAAGAAGCAGGAATCCAAAATGCTGAAATCCTTGTTACCCTAACAAATAATGATCAAGTAAATATTCTCAGTGCCTTATTCGCTAGACAAGCAGGGTGTCAGAATGCTTTATGCTTAATCAATGATCCCGCATTTTTGAAACTAAGTAAATTTATAGACCTTAATGCTGTGATTAACCCTAGAATAGAAACAATTTCTTCTATTTTAGCTCATATTAGACAAAAACAAATTACTACCGTCCATACAGTCGAAGACGGCGCTGCAGAAATTATAGAAGCAGAAATATTACAATCATCATCAATGGCAGACCAAACAATAAAACAAATTGGACTTCCTCATAATATGCGTATTGGTGCAATAACACGTGGCGATGATATAATTCTTCCCCATGCAAACCTAGAAATTAAAGCAAGAGATAAAATTATAATATTTGTACTCGCAGGGGCAATATATGACCTTGAAGAACGCTTAAGATAAGCTATGCATTATGCAAATATCATTTTAACATTAGGGTGGGGTGGGTTATTACTCTCTGCCATGATGCTTATCCCTTTAGGGTGGGCAATTCATATGCATGATACAAAAAATTTACTCAACTTTATTGGTAGCTTTTTAATTTCTAGTTTTATTTCATTAACTTTCATAATTGCATGCAAACAGTATAAAAAAATTATAATAAAAAAGTCAGATTTGTTCTTATTATCTGGTATATTTTTCTTATTTCTACCTATACAAGCTGCCTTACCCTTCATAAATTATGAACATAATATAAATTTTTGGTCTGCTTATTTTGAAGCAGTTTCAGGGTTAACGACAACTGGCGCAAGCATTTTCAACTTTGATCAGCAACATGCACAAGCCATACTACTATGGCGTGCTTTACTCGGCTGGGTTGGTGGGCTATTTATACTCTGCTTTTATATGTCTGTTATTGCCCCTTTAGGTCTTTTGGCCGTGGATATGAAGTTTCTTAATATTCGACAAAACGAAAATGAAACAATCATACAACGTTTAACACGTGCTTTAAAACAAATCACACCACTGTATATAACCCTAACAGTTACTGGAATAATAATTATATACTTATATGAAAAAGATTTATTTCAAGCTATCTGCTTACCACTATCCGCAATCTCAACTACGGGCTTCTCCTTTGACAACATGCCTTTATCACAAACACTATCTTTACCATCTTTATTAACCATTAGCCTATTAATGTTTCTAGGGGCAATGAGCTACCCTTTACTACTTTTGATCAAAGAAAGAAAATTTTATAAATTAAAACAAGATTATGAATTTCGACAATTTTATTTATTTATACTAATAACCTCATTAGTAATATTATTATTTTCTGAAGATAAAACACATTTATTACAAAGTATAATATCTGCTATTAATGCCATTACAAGCTCTGCATTCCATATATATACAATACAAGAAACTGAAACCGCTATTTTAGCAATTATATATTTTTCTATTATTATTGGTGGCATGAGTTTATCAACATCAGGAGGGCTAAAAATACTCCCAGTCAGTCTATTATTAAAACGCTGCCAATATGAAACCTTGAAACCTCAATACCCCAACAGCATAGACCATATGCAGTATGGGAATCGATATGTAAAGAACCATTCCATTATATCCATAGGTAGTTTCTTTGTATTATTTGTCATTACATTTTTTATAACTTTTTTATTAGCCAGCTTATGGAGCGATAATTTAATACAATCAACCATATTAACAATAGGTATGGTAACAAATACAGGTGGTATTAATCTCTTAACTGGTGACACAAACCTATATACAAACTTGCCCTCTATCGGGTTTATTTGTTTTTCTATCATTATGATAGTTGCTCGTTTAGAATTTATTATTATTATTATATTACTATCTCCTACCTACTGGCTAAACAGAAATTAGAAAGCCGAGTTAAATGTCAAAAATTGCTTATGTAAATGGTCAATACCTTCCACAACAATATGCTTATACTCATATAGAGGATCGTGGTTATCAGTTTTCTGATGGTGTATACGAAGTTTGTGCGATTAAAAATAAAAGAATGTTAGAATTAGAACGGCACTTAGATAGACTAGAGAGGTCACTACATGAGATAAAACTTTTTATGCCCATGTCCCGCAATTCTCTAATACAAATTCTAAAAGAGGTCATTAGAAGAAATAAAAC
>CAYMEP010000095.1:0-4652 GCA_964389695.1 uncultured Rhodobiaceae bacterium
TTTTGCGTGTGCTGGGCAGGAATATCAGCACGACGCCGAAGTGCCTGTCCCGAACGCTCAAAATAGACCTGAGCTATACCAGTCAGAAGACTTTGACAAGTACGTTAAGGCGGGCGATCTACATAAGATTCAGTATTTTAACAATAAATCAACAAAGAGATTGCTAAGAGATTCAAAAAAATATCATTTAGATTCCGAGGGCTCCAAAATTTTCTCCGTTTTTTTTAACGAAAACAATATACAAGAGGCGATAGTTTATTTTCATGGAGAGTCTTCTTCCGATTATAAAGGAGGGGGATATTTCGGCAAGTTAATTTTTCCGCTTAACTATCCGATAATGGCACCAAGATTTTTTATGCTAACTCCAAATGGAAGATACGTTGACTACGCTAGTAGCAACTACTCCGAGAAAAAATCAGGAATTTGTTTCCCGTTTACACACGATGATGGAGAAGCAGAAGCCGGCGGCTGGACTCCAGCCACGAAATTTTCGACTCTTCTTGAGCAAATTTATACTAAATTTTATTTTCCTGATGGGCTCGATCAGCGAGGACAATACAGTGATCCTAATTTGGAAGACCACCATGAACTACTAGAATTATCGAAAACGAGGAGGAAGTTGGCGGTACAGAGTCACGCCGTCAACCGGAAACTGCTGGAAAGAGAGGATATGCAGTTTGTCAGAGAAGCGATCTTAGAATGTGCAAAAGGAGGTTCAGGAGTAGACCTCGGGGGAGGCCAGCATTTTATCCGTTGCTGTCATTTGAAAACAGTCATGGAAGGACCCGAAGCGATAAGTTCAAGGAGTTTTGAGAAACTAGCAGGGATGATTCATGAAGTCAAAAAAGTTGAACTGGAAGAGTTTGAGGTACAGGCAGCCCAATTGGAACAACAACTAAAAGAACTAGGAACTCTAACAGAACAGGAGAAAAATGTGATAAAGACAAAATTGAGCATGGTTTATTGCAGTTTGGCCTCACTATACAGCAAAGGTTCTTTTACCAATGACACTCCTTCGCAAACGATAGTGAAGCCTAATGCTGAAAAATCTTTTCAATATCAGCTTATGGCCAGCCAGTTAGATATAGAAGACGGAGGATATTCTTACTATATGCTTGCCAAAATACACCTTAAAGGTTCTAAAGAAGAACGCTTGTCGTACTTGTCCAAGGCAGCAAGCAAAGGGCACCCAGGAGCAATTTTCATGCTTGAGCGTTTGAATAAAAATATTTCTGCGGGTACAGACAGCACTTTTCCTGCAGTAAGTGATCCCAACATTGAAAATTATTACGCCGGCAAGTTTCATTTTAAGGAGTACAAAAAATTGCTGGGGTGCGGCGGCACTCAGGGCGATATTCTTAATGCTAAAAATCAGGCGAGAGAGAAACTAAACCAGTACTTACAGCAATGCGTACATGAACCCAATCCATATCTGCTACGTAATCAAAATTATAGAGAGGTCAGGGCCCAAGAATACTTGCTGGAAATAGGTGCCGATGACATTTTAGATAACGCAGAGGATGCCAAGACAGATAGAGTAGAGGTTTCAGACATGAGAAAAATGTTTTCAAAGCTGAAGGTCTTTTTATTTGACCATCCTTTTTCCGGTAAAGCAGCCTTTCTGATATTCAGGGTGTTGACAGCACTTCAAGTATCCACAAAAACCACCGAATTATCAGAAGAGTACGCCAAAACAGCGAAGGACGCTCTCGCGACAGCCAGAGCCAATGGCGTTGTCCACCCTGCCCCACATACTATCCACCCATAAACCACAGAAAACCGGCTTTTCGTCAGACAAGAAAGCAACATGCAGTTTTCCCGAACCCACTGCCCCAGCACTCCTGATTATGAGGAATGCAAGGGGGCGTCTGTAATAGCCATCCTGCATTTTCCATTTGTCCTCCGCTACCGTGTGTTTCCTGCCGAATTCCAGCAATCAGTACATTCTCATTGAGGTTCGACTTCGTATACTTTCTATCGTCGTATACTTTCTATCGTAAGTAACTGATGATAATGGCCTTATTTTTAGAAAAGGCACTACGTTCGGTATAAAATATTATGTGGATTTATGCAATGGTTTGCCCGTTGGATTTGGGCGGTCGGATTAAAGCAAATGGGATCCTCGCTCCACTTCAGGTTTAAGATTCGGTAAACACCTCCAGCCAGCGAAGGACGCTCTCGCGACAGCCAGAGCCAATGGCGTTGTCCACCCTGCCCCACATACTATCCACCCATAAACCACAGAAAACCGGCTTTTCGTCAGACAAGAAAGCAACATGCAGTTTTCCCGAACCCACTGCCCCAGCACTCCTGATTATGAGGAATGCAAGGGGGCGTCTGTAATAGCCATCCTGCATTTTCCATTTGTCCTCCGCTACCGTGTGTTTCCTGCCGAATTCCAGCAATCAGTACATTCTCATTGAGGTTCGACTTCGTATACTTTCTATCGTCGTATACTTTCTATCGTAAGTAACTGATGATAATGGCCTTATTTTTAGAAAAGGCACTACGTTCGGTATAAAATATTATGTGGATTTATGCAATGGTTTGCCCGTTGGATTTGGGCGGTCGGATTAAAGCAAATGGGATCCTCGCTCCACTTCAGGTTTAAGATTCGGTAAACACCTCCAGCCGTAGCAGTGCACCGCGGGGCTCGGGAGAGCCTATACTTTTTAGTTTCGTCTCCCATGCTTATACAGCACGCTGAACTGCAAAGAAAGTAGCCCCCGCTGCACAAGCGTCTCCGTGCTCATGTCCCAGCCCAGCAAGCACAATCGCCTGTGTAGATGCTGCACAACAGCAAAAAGCCATGTAACATATAGCTAAATGAGTGCGTATTCTCCTCTCCGTCCAGTGGCACAGCGGTCGGATCTTCAGAGCGTGCTTGTTCGTCCGGAAGCAATACTCTATCCACCTAACAGCTTCTTAGTACTGGATAAAAGCTACTGGACACTTCGCTGATCCAGCCTATGAGCGATAATTCCATGTATGCCGTCCCAGCTTCTGGGAGTACCCCGCGTATCTTGTCTGGCTCCAATTGCGCCTTACCCCCAGGTATGAACTTCACCAAAGCATCATACCGGCTCCTGCCGAGACTGGCTGCTCCTTCCCGCGTGCCAGCTTCTTTTGGCGAAACCCTAGAACATACGAAATATTACGCTTTTTCAATGCTTCCATTATTGTCTTGATTGAGCAGACCTACATCGGCAACGCTCGCCACCGCACTGACCGCATACTTCCGCGTCGCCAGCAAAGCAAACAATATCTGAGTCTTGGTGGTTTCCCGTCTGTATTATCAAAACACAACGCAGTCATATCGTAAAACAATACATCAAGACGTTACTGCTATAACGGCTTGCTCCCAGAGAGACTGATCCCATTCCAGCAGACGGATACATTTCACCAAAGGCTTCTCGAACCCTTGTGCTAAAACGGGTTCCCTCACAGTATCCGTCAAATCTATCCCCTAACTGCTTCGGTTTCTCGGTATTTCTTACCTCAGACACAAGTTCCGAGTATTCCCTTGCTCGACACCAGACAAAGCTGTGTTCCGCAGGACTGACGGATCTCTTCTATCATGCCTGGGAGGGGGGGGGGGCTGTGCCGACGTAGTTCGATCCATACTTGCGGAAGTATGAGTATGGGGGATATTGCACAAAAAGCATGGGTTTTACGACTTCTGGATTCAAAACCGCGGATAACAAAGAACAGTTGGTAACGGGCAATCTTTTCATCCCGGCATCAAACAGCGTGAAACGATATGTCAGTTCCAGCAGCCGCTACGGACGGCAGAGGCTATAAAGCACTTTGTCCTGCTCGGTCAGTATGTGCTCACCTTTGCTTTCCAGCTCATCAAAAAATCTGCATGCTGGAGCAAATTCACCAGAGAACAGAGCGTCTTTCTGCTCAGTGCTTAGCGGTGTGTTGATGATTGTGGTGATTTTGTCCTCTTTATCCTCCAACACGTTCCAGACGCCCCAGAACTCAGCGAATGTCCCTGCCGTTGCATATTTAGCTGCATTCTTGTTTTCGCCCTTCACCAGTTGCACATAGGTGAATAGTTTCGGGATATATTCATCGCCCTGATTACAGATATTTTGGGAAACGGCTTATTCAATCTTTGCCTTGGGTGATTTACACTCAATCACCGCCAAAGGGATACTATTTACAAATAACACAATATCGGGGCTGGGTGTTTCCACGCTACGGCTACGCTCGACTGCGAATTCAGACACGATATGGAATACGTTATTGGCAGATTGGGTCTTAATTTACCAAAAGTATATTCTTTCTTGCAAACATATTCTTTATGCTAATTTGTAGCTTGGAGTAAGTTGATCCAAGAAGCGCCCCGTTTCCTTGGCTATGTGTTCTAGCTCAATGCAGATTTTATTTGCAGTTTCTTTTTTTGGGTTGAACTTATCCTTTGAGAGAGTCGCTGTCTTATCAAACTCCATGTTTTCCCATTTATTCATCATTACCCCCGCGTTTTGTTAGCTTCTTCTCGAGGGCTTCGAGCTCTCTGATATCTTCTTCGTCTGCTGTGATCGCTTCGGCTTCTTTTCTTTTGGCGTCAAACTCATTGAAACGCTCTGCTGCAAGCTTCTGGGCCACTTCCATTTTTAGCTTTCCTGCATGGGTCAATAGGCCTC
>CAYMEP010000096.1:0-4646 GCA_964389695.1 uncultured Rhodobiaceae bacterium
CCAAACAAAATGTTTGATACTTTAATTGCAGCATCTAAATCTTCTTTTGAATGCTGAAGCCATATATAAGAAACCCATACACCAATAAAATATAAAAAACATGATGCGATAAGGATTCCGATAGAACCATAGTGAAAGCATATAAGTAGTCCGAGTGGTAATGCGAATAGAGTCCCCCATGTTCCTGGCATTGGGCGTAATAATCCAGCACCAAAGAAAGTGGCAACCCATAATGAATATGAAGGTAAATTTTGTGGATATTTTTGAGGGCTTGTCATTTTATTAACCTAATATTGGCAACTGCTTGTACAGCAATGCCTTCTTTTCGTCCAGTAAAGCCCATTTTTTCTGTCGTTGTTGCTTTGATACTGACATCTTCTGGAAGAATTTGTAGCATATGTGCGATGTTCTTTTTCATTTTATTATGGTGGGGTGTAATTTTAGGGGTTTCACAAATAAAGGTGAGATCGACATGTAGGATCGTTGCCTTTTTTTTATGTAATTGTTCAACTGCAAAATTTATAAACTTCTCTGAATCTTGATTTTTATGTTTACTGTCACTTGGAGGAAAATGTATGCCAATATCACCCGCAGCGATACAGCCTAACAGAGCGTCTGTTAAGGCATGTAAAGCGACATCAGCATCGGAATGACCTTCTAGGCTATATTCATGAGGAATCTGAATACCTGCTAATGTAACATAGTTTTTTTCTGGAACTTTTATAAAACGGTGTACATCAAATCCAAAACCTGTTCGAAATTGTATATCATGGGTATTTTCAGTGGGCATATCATTCTCTGTTGTGATTTTAATGTTCTTATTATCCCCGTTGATGATATGTACAGTATCACCATTTTGTTCAATAAGAGATGCATCATCACAGTAGTTTTCTTGTTGATTCTTTATATGAGCTTCTAGAATGAGTGGAAAGGAAAACCCTTGAGGTGTTTGTGCATGATATAATTGTTCACGTGGTGGAGTTTTATGAATAATACCATTTTTAACCTGTTTAATTGTATCGGTTGCTTTAATTGCAGGAATAACTGCAGAATGAGTTTCTAAAGCGAGAATAATATTAGTAATGAGGTCGTGGTTTATATAAGGGCGTGCGGCGTCATGTATAAGGATATGAGATGGTTCGTGTTCTTTTAGAGATTCTAAGCCTAGTTTAGTTGACTTTTGACGGGTTTCTCCTCCATGAAGTGGAGGTAAACATTTTTGAAATGTACTCACTGAGTCTTGATAATATTTTGTATCATCGGGGTGAATCATTACTTGAATGGTATTAATCTGAGGGTGTTGTTCAAAAACATTAATACTATGATATAAAATGGTTTTATCATTAATCTTTAGGTATTGCTTAGGAATATGGGTCTCATTAGGGAGACGTGTGCCACGACCTGCCGCAAGAATAAGAGCTGTTATATTTTGTTTTTCTAGCATAGAGCCAGTGTAATATAATTATAGAGAATAAAAAGAGATATTTTTCTTAAGGTTTAAATGAAAAAACTGTACAATAGAATATGAGTATTTTTATTGGAACTACCAAAGGAAAAGATCTTCGTCTTGGAAGAGTGGCACTTGCTCCAATGTCGGGAGTTACTGATCTCCCTTTTCGACGTTTAGCTTCAACTGTGTCGAAGGCATGGGTTGTTTCAGAGATGGTTGCTTGTGAATCCTTAGCAAAGGCAAATGTTGATGTGATTAGGCGTGCTGCAGGTGGGAAAGTACTATCTCCTTTTATATTACAATTGGCAGGCTGTAACCCTTATTGGATGTCTGTGGGGGCAGAACTCTCTCAAAAAGCAGGTGCCGATATCATTGATATTAATATGGGTTGTCCTGCACGTAAAGTGACGGGAGGACAATCGGGATCTGCATTGATGCGTCATGAAAAACTTGCTTTTGATATTATTAAAGCAACTGTTGAAGCGACAGATTTAGTCGTGACATTAAAAATGAGATTGGGATGGGATGATAGTTCAATGAATGCACCTATTATCGCTCAGAAGGCACAAGAATTAGGAGTAAAAATGATTACAGTTCATGGACGGACTAGATGTCAATTTTATAAGGGCAGGGCAGACTGGGAAGCTGTAAAAGAAATTTGTAATGTTGTTAATATTCCTGTTATTGTTAATGGTGATATTTGTAATTATCATGATGCTAAAATAGCATTAAAACAATCAGGTGCGGATGGAGTAATGATAGGGAGAGCTGCAATCGGCCAACCTTGGCTATTAGATGAGATTGATAAAAAATTACAAAAGAAATGTTTTTACCCACCATCTGATGAAAAAAAATGTGAGTTAGTACAAGCGTTTTATACACGAATGCTAGAATTGTATGGAGAAGAATTAGGATTAAGAGTGGTAAGAAAGCATTTATCTGCTTTTGTACAACACCATTTGGAAGATAGTGAATATAGTCAAAAATTTAAATCTTATATTTGTCAGTTAGATGATAGTACTCAAGTTAGAAAAGAAATTGATAATTTATATACAAAGAGTAAAAAGGATATTGCGGCATGAACGATAAGTTAGCAGTGAGTCTTTTGCTTTCCCTACCTTCTCCCGTTATACTCTTAGATAAAAATCAATGTATTTTATATGCTAACTGTGCGGCAGAAGATTTTTTTTCTCAAAGCTTAAATGTTTTGAGGGGAAAAAAAATAAAAAGTATTATGCCACATGATGATTCTGTGAATGATCTGCTTGAAAGTGTTAATGAGGCTCATACTTTATATAGATATGATATTGCAATAACACTACGTAATCGTCGCTCATATTGGGTAGATATTTATGTTTCTTTATTTGAACAGGAAAATATTTTGTTATGTTTTCATAACCGTTCACGATCACCTACAGTAAGTCAACAAAGTATTAATAAGGATGCTACACGACTTATACGAGGTATGTCAGAAATATTAGCTCATGAAATTAAAAACCCCTTATCAGGTATCAAAGGGGCAGCACAGTTATTAAAATATGATGTTCCGCTAGAACATAGAGCTTTGTTAGATGTTATTAGCAAAGAAACAGACCGAGTGGCAAGGTTAGTTGAGCAGTTTGATGTATTTTCTTTACCAGCATTAAAATTTGAAAAAAATTTAAATATTCATGAAATTTTGAATCAGGTGATAGAGGTTGCAAAAAATGGTTTTGGTGCACAGGTCACATTTTTAAAAGAATATGACCCATCTTTACCTTTATTATCTGGTAATTATGACCAATTAGTACAAGTTTTCTTAAATTTAATTAAGAATGCAGTCGAAGCTTGTCGTGGTCAAGTGACTATACGAACAGAATTCTTACAGGAAACAAGATACTTTGTTTCTCAAGAAAATAAAAATATACGTTTGTCCTGTGGTGTTTCTATTATAGACAATGGTAAAGGAGTAAAAGAAGAGTTAAAAAATATATTTGACCCCTTTGTTACATCTAAAGTGGATGGTACAGGGCTTGGTCTTCCTTTAGTGTCTAAAATTATTATGGATCATAGTGGTGTTGTTGAATATGAACATGTAAACAAAAAAACAATATTCCGTGTTCTTTTACCTTTTGCTATAGAGGAATAAAGTTATGTCCAAAGAAACAATACTGGTCGCAGATGATGATATGTCCATTTGTATGGTTGTGAGTAAGGCGTTAGAACGGGAAGGTTTTGAAGTTAAGACGACTAATAATGCAACAAATTTATGGAACTGGGTTCATAATGGGGAAGGGGATGTGGTTATTACGGATGTTATGATGCCAGATGCCAATATTTTTGACTTACTTCCTCGTTTGAAACAACTGCGTGAAACTTTACCTATTATTGTTATGAGTGCTAAAAACACTTTCACAACGGCAATTACAGCCATGGAATGTGGAGCTTATGAATATTTGCCAAAACCTTTCGATCTAGAAAAACTGGTTACTACCGTCAAACAAGCTTTAAAAACTCTTAAGACACCTTCTAAGCAGACAGAACGGACACAACTAGAACATGAATTTCCTCTGGTAGGACGTTCTACTATTATGCAAAATATATACCGTAGCCTTTCTAAGGTCATGAAGAATAACATGAATATTATGCTTTTTGGTGAAAGTGGTACAGGTAAGAATTTAATTGCACGTATTTTACATGATTTTAGTCTTAGACATGAGGCTTCATTTGTGACTATGAATATAGGGGCAATACCTACCGACTTTATAAAACAAAGTTTTGTTGGGTCTAAAAATACGACAGGGTGTTTAGAAAAAGCTGAAGGTGGAACAATTTTCTTGAAAGAGGTTACTGATATTCCAGTAAACCTTCAAGCTTGGTTACTACAAGTATTGGAAGAGAAAAAATATAAAAAACAAGAAGAAGAAAAGTATAGTGTTCTTGACGTGAGGGTTATTGCTTCAAGTAGCCAAGATATAAAATTATTGATTGAACAAGGTTTATTTAGAAAAGACTTATATTACCATCTTAATGTTATGCCAATACAACTTCCTCCTTTAAGGTATCGTTTAGAGGACTTAGCTGATTTATGTGAATATTTTTTTTGCTCCTCAATTCCAGAAGGGGAACCTATTAAAAAAATTTCTTTACAAGGAATAGAATTTTTAAAACAATATCATTGGCCAGGAAATATCCGTGAGTTAAAAAACTTAATCTC
>CAYMEP010000097.1:0-4643 GCA_964389695.1 uncultured Rhodobiaceae bacterium
TCAACTAAATGTACTCTCTCTTTGCGTAAACTTTGACCATGTTCTGATAAAAAACGACTAGAGAGAAGGTGATTATTTCTTAATTCTGTTAAGATTCTGTTAACGCCATTGGCAAGTGAAGAAAGACCCCCGTCACATCCTAACAAAAGGAATGATAAGCATATAATAGGTATCATTTTCATATTGATATATTGGTTGATTTTGTTCATATTTTTTCTCCACTCGTGATAATAAATTTATATAGATATGCTAGGTGCCGATGGTGCTTTTTTAAATCCAGCACTTTTTGCGGTTTCTTCTGAACAGAACCATCTTTCACCACGTCGTAAGTCTATATGAGATTGTTTATAGTATTTTGTATAGGGTAGGTGATAATACTTTATTGTTTTAGAGTGAACTGTACCTTTAATGTCACATGAAGTAAAAGGCATAACTAACTCTGCTAAGAAAGAAATGATGCTTCCGAGAATAATAAATCCAATTAGTATGAAAAATAAAATTGTTAAGCTACGTTGATACATTTATACTCTTAATAAATAAACTACAATAATAGTGAATATAATATGTAATGTCTATATGGGGTAAAGTTGTTGGTATAGTTGTAGGCGGTTCTTTTGCAGGGCCGTTTGGTGCAATCACTGGTGCTGTGGTAGGGCATTATATTATTGACCATCCTATGAATAATGAAGTGGCTTTCACGATTGCATTAATTGCTTTATCTGCAAAAATGGCAAAAGCGGATGGAGTTGTATCACCTTCTGAGATACAAGCATTTTACGATATTTGTCATGTACAAGAAAGAGAACAGAAAAACGTAGAACGTGTTTATCGTTTAGCACAGGAAGATACCGCAGGTTTCGAAGCATATGCACAACAAGTTGTAAATATCTTTGAGAAACAACCAAGAGTTTATGAAGAAGTTTTAGATGGATTGTTCTATATTGCTTACGCTGATGGTAATATCAATTCTAGTGAAGAACTTTTTTTACGTCGCGTTGCGGAAATATTTAAAATAAAAGAAAGCGTTTTTTTATTGCTTCATGCCAGACATAATACTGAAATCCATGATCCTTATAAAATTCTAGGTGTAACGCCTAATATGAGTGATAAAGAAATCAAGAAAGTTTACTTAAGGATGGTGTGTGACTATCATCCAGATCAAATACAGGCAAGAGGGGTTCCGCAGGAAATAATGCATCTAGCTAATCAGCGTATGGCCATTATCAATACGGCTTGGTATGAAATTCAGGAAGCAAGAGACTTATGAATATAGATTTAGAGAAAAAATTAGCAGCTGTAGCCGCAGCTAATTATATAGAAAATGATATGAGGTTAGGGTTGGGAACAGGGTCTACTGCTATTCATTTTATTGATATTGTTTCTGAAAAAATAAAACAAGGAATGAAAATTCTTGCTGTGCCTAGTTCTCAAGCAACAAAAAGATATGCAGAATCTCTAGGAATAGAATTAGCGGAGTTAAATGAAATAGGAGGACGACTCGATCTAACGGTTGATGGTGCAGATGAACTAAATGATGAATTAATCATAATTAAAGGTGGAGGTGGAGCTTTATGGAGAGAAAAAATACTTGCGAGTATTTCTGATAAGGTGATTATAATTGCCGACTCTTCCAAGCATGTTAAAAAGTTAGGGAAATTTCCTCTTGCCGTGGAGGTGACGCCATTTTCTCATGCTGTGTCAGCACATCAAATTGCTGATATATGTGGTGTTGAACCTATATTGCGGTTTCAAGGGCAAACCCCGTTTGTGAGTGATGGAAAAAATTATATTTATGATTGTCCGATGGGACAAATAGAGGATGCTGCCTTATTAGCAAAATCATTAGATTCTTTGGTTGGTGTGGTTGCCCATGGATTATTTATTGACCTTGCAGACAGGGTGTTTCTAGGTAGTGGTGAGGCAACAATATTATTAAAGAAATAGAGTTCGTTATTCGTATCTTGTTGAATTATAAAGGTTAATCCCTATGTATCAGCTATATATATAATGGGTGTATCGTGATGTTATTCGTTTTGTTTTATAATGTTACTGAAGGTTTATAAAATAATAAAAATAATTTAACCTTTATTTAAAGTAATATTTTAGCGGCTAGGTGAATAATAAGAGCAATATTGACTTATTTTTAACTAATTGTCTTTATACTTAAAGTTCACCATGGACGAATGAGATGGATAGAAAAGACAGGAAATAATATTTTCTGTCTTTTCTTTTATGTTTTTAGAGATTCGTTGTTTTGTCCATTATAGTGCGTGTGGTATTTTTACTGCTAATGTTTCGTTATTGACTCAATGGTTTATTAGATAGTACCCGATATCTTATATGTTATGTTCACCTATATTTTTCTTATATATACTGTGCCAGCTTCATAAGCTGAAGCGCAAGGTGTTGCGTAGGGAGTTTTTAACGCAGGATTACTCAAATAACAAGAAAAATAAAGATAGTAATCCTGCGAATTATTTGAATGTTACGAATTCTTCTGCTGATGTTGGGTGTATAGGGATGGTTTTGTCGAAGTCTGCTTTTGTTGCACCCATAGTGATGGCAACAGCAAAGCCTTGGAGTATTTCTGCTGCATCTTCTCCAACGATATGTAGTCCAAGAATCTTATCTGATTTTTGATCAACAATAAGTTTCATCATAGTTTTCTCATCACTGTTTGAAATCGTATGTTTTAGCGGTCTAAATATGGTATGGTATACTTTCACGTCATGATTTTCTTCTGCTTGTTTTTGTGACATTCCGATTGTGCCGACAGAAGGCTGTGTGAAAATGGCTGTTGGAATTAAGCTTTTATCGACACTAGTTGGTGTGTTATTAAAAAGTGTCTGGGCAACAGCGGCGCCTTCTTTTATAGCGATAGGTGTTAACTGTGTTGCTCCAGTGACGTCGCCGACAGCGTAAATATTATCTATATTTGTTTGATTATATTTATCAATAATAATTTCTTGTTTTGCGCCTGTTTTGATTCCAGCTGTTTCTAACCCTAGCTGTCCTGTATAAGGTGTACGCCCTGTTGCAAACATCACAAGATCTGTAGATTGAGTATCTTGGTTATTGTAGGTGAGCTTAAATTTGTTTTTCTCTGGAGAAATTTTTGTAATCTGCGTGTTGGGTTTAATTTTGACCCCCTTCTTTATCATTTCTTCCAGAAGATGTTTACCAATATCCTCGTCAAATTCTTTTAATAATTTATTTCCTCTATAGATTAGAGTCGTATCGACGCCTAATCCATTAAAGATTCCTGCAAATTCTAAGGCAATATATCCCCCACCATAGATCGTAATTTGTTGCGGAAGCGTTTTAAGATTAAAAGCTTCATTGGAGGTGATTGCATGTTCTTTGCCTTCTACATCCGCAACATTTGGAACAGCACCGACAGCTATCAATATATACTTGGACGAGATGCTTTTTCCATTAATCAATACATGATGTTTATCTTGAATAATTGCACGTCCATCGATAATGTTGACACCCACTTTGTTCAAATTTCGAACATATATAGAGTTGAGACGGTCTATTTCTATATTTTTATTTTTAACAAGCATTTCCCAGTTAAATTTGGGTAAACTGGCGTCCCAACCAAATCCTCGTGCCTGCTCGAAAGACTCGGAGAAATGACTGGCATAGACAAAGAATTTTTTAGGAACACAGCCACGAATTACACAAGTTCCACCAACACGACTTTCTTCAGCAAGGGCAACTTTTGCCCCATAGGACGCAGCGATGCGTGACGCACGAACCCCTCCACTACCGGCACCAATTACAAATAAATCATAATCATAGGTCATGATTTATTGTGTAGCTGTATTGTTTGTTGCTGTATTGTTTTTTGCGTCTTTATTTTTCTTCAATGTATTCTCAATCACCTCGTCTATGCTCATCAGTCTGGATTGCTGATTTTTTTGTTTAATTCGCAAGATATTTACGGCTGGACTCTGTAATAACCAAGAATCGAAATACCTTGTTAAAAGAGTTTGACGTTGTGCTGGATCTTTTTTAGTCCATTCATAAATATGTTCTTCGATATAAGCACGAGAAAAGTAATCTTGAGCGAGATATGTATATTCTTGTATGTTATGGGACAAAGTCAGAATAAACCATATTATAGGGATAGAAGGAAACACGAAAAATGGAGTTCCCACAAGCAAATCGATACCTGATGTTAAGTTTACGCCTTCAGGAAATAAAAAGGTAAATATTTGCCAAATTATATATAACCAAACGATGAAGGTGATAAGGCGTAAAAATTGCAAAACATAACTTGTGGCTGTATATAATTTCACTTTTTTACGTAAAAGAGCGATGTCGGTTGGGGTCATTTCTGTGGTGTTCATGAAGTTTTTCCCTAAATTCTTATTAAAAACGAAACTTAACATAGCGAGGATAACAAATAAACTATAATTATGTTTATTCCTTGCCCGTGCTTTTCTGGACGTTATTGATGATTTTATCTATTATTTTTTCTGAAGAGGGGTTTTTCTGGTTCAGCTGTAACATTTTATCTGCAGGTGAGTTATTATACCATGAATCCGCATATTGATGTAAATACTCATCTCGTTTTTCTCCAGCCTCAGGACACCATCTATAAATATTGTTCAAAAGATGTTCACGAGCAAAATACT
>CAYMEP010000098.1:0-4540 GCA_964389695.1 uncultured Rhodobiaceae bacterium
GCATCAATGTGGTTTGCCAAAGAAAATGGCATTAGAGTTATTTAAGCCATTTATTTATTCTAGATTAGAAGCAAAAGGGTTATCTGCGACTGTAAAACAGTCTAAAAAAATAGTTGAAAAAATGCGTCCAGAGGTTTGGGATATTTTAGATGAAGTGATTCGTGAACATCCTGTGTTACTCAATCGTGCACCAACATTGCATAGGCTTGGTATTCAGGCATTTGAACCAATTTTAACAGAAGGTAAAGCAATTATGCTTCATCCTTTAGTTTGTACAGCGTTTAATGCTGATTATGATGGCGATCAAATGGCGGTTCATGTGCCTTTATCTTTAGAGGCACAATTAGAATCTCGTGTTTTAATGATGTCTACTAATAATATTTTACACCCTGCAAATGGGGCACCTATTATATTACCTTCACAGGATATGGTCTTAGGGTTATATTATATGACCTTAGAACGTGAAGGCACAAAAGGTGAAGGTATGGTGTTTGCATCAATTGACGAGATGGAACATGCTTTAGACAATAAATTTGTGACTTTGCATAGTAAAATTAAAATGCGCATAAAGTGTATTGATGAAAATGGTGAATGGGGCACAAATGTTGTAGACACGACTCCTGGGCGTATGCGTGTAGCACAAGAATTACCGCAACATCCTAAGTTACCTTTCTCTGTTATAAATTGTTTGTTAACGAAAAAAGAAGTTTCACGTATTATTGATAAAGTCTACCGTTACTGTGGACAAAAAAGTACGGTGTTATTTTCTGATCATATTATGGGTTTAGGGTTTAGAGAAGCATGTAAGGCAGGTATTTCTTTTGGTAAAGACGATATGGTTATTCCAGAAGAAAAAGATAAACTGATCAGCGAAACTCAAGTGCTTGTGAAGCAGTACGAACAGCAATATATAGACGGACTGATTACGCAAGGCGAAAAATATAATAAAGTTATTGATTCTTGGTCAAAATGTACAGACCGTGTTGCTGATGCGATGATGGATAAAATATCTTCTTTAAAGATAGGCAGTGATGTTAGCTCAGATAAGTTTATCAACTCTATTTATATGATGGCACATTCTGGCGCGAGGGGGTCACCTGCGCAGATGAAACAATTGGCAGGAATGCGTGGCTTGATGGCAAAACCATCTGGTGAAATTATTGAAACGCCAATTAAATCAAACTTTAAAGAAGGTCTCTCTGTTCTTGAGTATTTTAATTCTACCCATGGAGCGAGAAAGGGGCTGGCAGATACAGCACTAAAAACAGCTAATTCTGGATATTTGACTCGTCGCTTGGTTGATGTTGCGCAGGATTCTATTATCACACAAAAAGACTGTGGAACAGAAAATGGTATATTGCTTGATGCTGTCATTGATGCTGGTGAAGTGATTGTTGCCTTATCCGAACGTGTTCTAGGTCGGGTTCCTGTATCAGATATCATTGGAAGTGATGGAAAAATCATTGTTCAAAAAGGTGATATGATTACAGAGGAACACAGTAAGGCAATTGATAATGCTAATTTAATAGATATCAAAATACGGTCTGTTTTGACTTGTGATGTTCGTCATGGTGTTTGTGCTCAATGTTATGGACGTGATCTAGCTCGTGGACTTCCTGTAGATATGGGAGAAGCCGTAGGTGTGATTGCCGCTCAATCTATTGGTGAACCAGGTACTCAGTTAACGATGCGGACATTCCATATTGGTGGTGCTGCCCAAGTGGTAGATAAATCTTTCGTGGAAGCAACCGCTGAAGGTACTGTTGTTTGGGATGAGAAAGAAAATATTGTTAATGATCAGCAGGGTGTAGCGATTGTTATGACACGCTGGACTTTTATCAAAATTATAGATGATAACGGTATGGAACGTGCCAAGCATAAACTGGCTTACGGTACACGTATAAAAGTTAAAAATGGTGAAAAAGTTACACGTGGTATGCGTATTGGTGAATGGGATGCTTATTCTCTTCCTGTATTGACAGAAGTGGATGGGGTTGTTGCTTTTGAAGATATTGTTGATGGTGTAACGATTAGTGAAGCTTTTGATGAGGCAACAGGAATTGCTCAGAGGGTTGTTATTGATTCTTCTGGTAATAAAAAAGCTGCAGATCTTAAACCAAGTATTGTGATTAAAGATGATAAGGGAGAAATAAAATTATTACCTAATGGTAAAAAGGCACGTTATCCTCTTTCTGTTGGAATGATTATATCCGTAGAAGAGGAAACAAAAATACATGCGGCAGATTATTTAGCTCGGATGCCTACTGAAGGTGCAGTTTCTCAAGATATTGTTGGTGGTTTGCCAAAAGTTGTAGAGTTGTTTGAAGTGCGCAAACCAAAAGATACGGCGGTTATTGCTACAGTCTCTGGTGTCGTAGAGTTAGGGCGATATTATAAAAGTAAACGTTTAGTTACAATTCACCCTGAAGAAGCTGATATGGAAGGTGTTGAGTACCTTGTTCCAAAAGCAAAACATTTGTTAGTTCATGATGGAGATAAAATAGAAAAAGGTGAATATATTGTGGATGGTAGTCCGTTGCCTCAAGATATTTTGTCGATTTTTGGTGTGGAAGCTTTAGCTAAATATATGGTGAATGAAATACAAGGGGTTTACCGTCTTCAAGGTGTGACGATTAATGATAAGCATATTGAAGTTATTCTAAGGCAGATGTTACAAAAAATAGAGATTGAGGAACGTGGTGATTCTAGGTTCTTATCTAATGAACAAGTTGATTTATGGGATTTTCAAGAAGAAAATGATCGTTTAACACAAGCAGGTAAAACCCTTGCTATAGGTTCTCCTATACTTTTGGGAATTACAAAAGCGAGTTTACAAACACGTAGCTTTATTTCTGCCGCGTCTTTCCAAGAAACGACTAGGGTTCTTACTGATGCAGCTATTAATGGTAAAGAAGATCATTTGATTGGTTTGAAGGAGAATGTGATTGTTGGGCGTTTAATTCCAGCTGGAACAGGTGGAATTATGAGACGATTAAAAGGGGAAGCTGAAAAAAGAGCAATCAATGATTCAGAGGTTTCTAGTGCTGTTCAGGCCAATGCTTCTGATGAAGGAGACCATCTCGCTGATTAGTTATTTATTATAGATTATGATTTAAAACACAGCATGAGATGAATCTTGTGTTGTGTTTTTTCTTTTTAAAACATTGATAATTATAAAAAATTCATATTTATTCACCTAGCTTCAATAGCATTTATTCTAAAAATGTAGATTTTTAATAAATGTAATAAATTTGGAGAATAAAGATGTCGTCTTTTTTTAGTAGGGTAAGGTCGTTAGCTAATATCATTTTTCTCAATAAGAAAACCTATACGGTGCAGTATAATGTACCAATAAAAAAAGTGATATTTACAGCTGTTGCAAAAATTAGTGTTTTGCCACGTTCATTCACTGCTCGCTATACATATTATTATTTATCTGGAAAAGATAAAAGATTCTTTTTTATTAATTTGCGCTTAGGAAAAGTGAAGTTTAGAAAAACTCCCAAAAAGCAGAAATATGAATTTTATATTAGGGCTCGTATTTGGAGAAAATCCAAAAAAATTAAAATCATTATTAATGTGATTCCTGATAAAGCAGCGGTTTTTGAACAAGATATATATAGTTTTATATTAAATAATAAACAAGATGGTCAGGATACTCCTGTCGAATTTGGTATTATTTCTGCAAATGATGCTAATGGTGACCCCGTTACTTATAATATATCGGATCAAGTTGCTTTGGACAAAGGGTTTCGTGTGAATAAGGATACAGGATTATTCAGTTATGTTGGTATTCCTGAATATGATCCAAATCATCAAGTTTATATCTTTAATGCTGAGGTTCATTCTAGTAATAAGGTAGGTTATACTACCATGAAGGTATATATTCGCTATATTAATGAGCATCCTGTAATTATTTCTGTAAATTTTAATAGTGACATTATCGTTAACAAATTACAGCCAATGACAGGGGGGCGTATCTATGTTCATGATGATTTAGTTAGTCTTTCTAGTTTGCACTTACATGTTTCTACGGATACTTCTACTCCAGAGGTTACACCATTACAATTTTTGGATGGTTCTGTAAGAGTAAATACACATTATGGATATTTTGTTTTTGAACAGGCAAATCTGTATATGGCATGGAGTTATATGTTGGATAATAATTTGAGCAGCACAAGCTCTTTGGTTGAAGGAGAATTAGCATTGGATACGATATATTTTTCTTTCTCTGATACTGGAAATATATTTTCTAATACTGATTCTGAGCACTTATTTTCTGAAGTGAAATCATTAGAGGTGGGTATAAGAGGAAGTGCTGAACAACTTTTGATGACATCAGTTTTGTTGGATCAGCTTTTTGTTTCTGGAGTTGAGGTTTCTTTTTCTATTGTTAATTCTTATAAATTTGTATCAGAGCAGAGTGTTACTTATAATATATTTTGTAATAACCAGAGTGATTTGCCAAATTGGCTCACCTTTAGTGATGGTACGTTCTTTCTAGATTCCTCTTCAGTAAGTGGTGTGTATACGATTATTG
>CAYMEP010000099.1:0-4521 GCA_964389695.1 uncultured Rhodobiaceae bacterium
AGTATCAGTAGTAATAGCACTCAGGATTCAAAATTTACTGATATTATTACACCCTATTACCCTCAAACAGATATTGATATATGCAATGACCCTTTACAATATAATATATATTTATTTCTTCAATCCGTACAGAATGGTACACCTCTTATGTCTAACTACGATACTATTTGCGAAGTTATCGATATTGCGGTAAGAATAGAAAGAATTGCCTATCAAGATATGGTTGAATCTCGTTAAACAGTATTTTTTTCCGTTTTTTCTTTGATAGCTTGTCATTTTATGAGGTTGTGAGAAATTACATGATAAAATTTAGAGATTTAGCAAAACAGCAAGATATAATCCGTTCAAAAATTTTGAAACGAATTGATTCAGTTTTAGACTGTGGTCAATATATTCTGGGTAAAGAAGTTAAAGAATTTGAGGATATGCTGGTAAATAAAACTCACGCAGATATTGCTGTGACTTGTGGCGATGGTACTTCAGCACTGATTATTGCTCTTATGTCTCATAATATTGGTCCTAACGATGCTGTGTTTTTACCTAGCTTTACGTATAATGCGACAGCCAATGCCATTTTATGTGTAGGAGCCACTCCTATTTTTGTAGATGTATCTGCAGATGATTATATAATAGATACAGCTGCCTTAGAAGAGAGTATTTTAAATATAAAAAGTTCATCTACTTTAACTCCGAAAGCGATTATCGCAGTAGATTTATTTGGAGCACCTGCAAATTATCCTGTTTTAAATACCCTAGCCCAAGAACATAATATAACCTTAATATCTGATGCCGCACAAAGTTTTGGTGCTACTCTTGATGGTAATCCTGTTGGTTCTCTTGCACCGATTACAACCACGAGTTTTTTTCCTGCAAAAGCCTTAGGAGGTTATGGGGATGGGGGTTCTTTATTTGCCCATGGTCATAGTACTGAAATTACAGAAGAATACACAAGAAAGTGGGGATCGATCAGATATCAGGGTACTGACGAACGCCGTGTAGAATCTATGGTTACAGGTTTCAATAGTCGGTTAGATACGCTTCAAGCAGCCATTTTGATAGAAAAATTAAATATATTTTATGAAGAATTAGAACGTTGTGCAGAAATATCTGCTATATATGATAACTCTCTACAAGATATTGTTTCCTTACCAAAGTATAAAGATAATATAAGAAATAATTTCTCTTATTACACTTTATGTACAAAGAACCGCGATGTTATACACGAATCTCTCTTATCACAAAACATTCCAAATGCGATATATTACAGAATACCTTTACATAGGATGCGTGCTTTTGAAACTTATCGTCCAAAGCAGGCATTACCTGTTTGTGATTATCTAGCACAACATGTTTTATCCTTACCAATTCACCCTTACCTGAGTAATGATGAAGTACATAAAATTTGTGATGCCGTGATTTTATCAGTCAAAGAAGCAGATCGTATTAAATAATTCTTATTCTACTTTTATTTTCTGCCCCTTGTTGTGTTGTATAGAATAATATTTTATTTTATTATTTTATAAATACCGCTACAATTTCAAGATGCTTAGTTTGATAAAATTGATCGATAGGCGTTGCAGATATAATACGATAATTATTTTCAATTAAATGTTTTGTGTCTCGTTCAAAAGTTTTTGGATTACATGATACCATAATAACTTTCTGTACCCCACTTTTCGCAATTTTTTTAATTTGAGATATTGCCCCTTCTCTTGGGGGATTGATAATGATGACTTCAAATTTTGTGAGTTCATTTACACTCAGAGGTCTTTTCACTAGATTACGTGTTATGGCAGATGCGTTGTTTTCTATATTATTATTTCTAATAGCATTAGTCATAGATATAACCATATCGTAATTGCCCTCATAGGCGGATATTTTGTTTCCTCTCTGAGCTAGTGGCAATGTATATGTTCCACAACCAGCATATAAATCTGCGATTTTATTACAACTTGTCGTATATTTAAGGATTAAGTTTGTAATTTCTTCTTGTCCTTTTTGAGTTGCTTGCAAAAAAGACTGTACTGGTAGCTCTACGAAGACATCTGCAATTTTCACACCTATATTAGATATATTATAAATAATCTTCACTTCTTTTTTTTCGATTTTTTCTGCACATCGCAATATATCAGGATGCTCCGTACAATAGTTTTTCAGAATTTCTTTATCTATCTCCTTGATAGGAGATTTTACAATTAGATAAATATCTACACCTCCTTCAATTTTTGTTATATTAATTGCTTTGATATTGCTAGGTTTTTTAAAAACGGTTATAAGATTTCGGAATTCGTCAATAAATTTTGTAATATTACTTTGAGTAACAAGACAATCTTCTACATCGATAACATCATGTGTATTTTTAGCATAGAACCCTACACTCACCTTTCCTTTATTAACAGAGGTTTTAAATTCGACTCGTCGTCGGCTTCTTTTTCCAATTTGAACAAGAGGTTCTACAATAGTCTCTTCGGCTCCTAACCGTTCAATCGTTTTGACTAAAATATTGCGTTTAAATTTTATATATTTTTGTAAGGGCACATGCTGTAAGCTACAGCCTCCACATTGATTATAATATTTGCATAACTCGTTAGACATATTACTTTACCACTGAACTTACCCATATATCATAACACGACATTAGTTATACATATAAAGCATTACTCATTCATTTGAACCTTTTTTGACAACATATAACTCTAACCTATGGTCAATCAGCTCATAACCTAAATAATTGGCAATTTTTTTTTGTAATTGTTCAATATCCTCATTTTGAAATTCGATAACTTTCCCCGTTTCTAGATCGATCAAATGATCATGATGGTCATGTGTTATTACCTCATACCGAGTTTTACCATATTTAAAATTATGTTCATCGATAATTCCGACTTCTTTAAAAAGTTTCATCGTTCTATACACAGTGGCAATACTGATTTTTTTATCTTTCTTTAATGCACGCTTGTAAATTTCATTAATATCAGGATGGTCTTTTGCACTAGATAAGATTTGAGCAATTATATTACGTTGCTTGGTCATTCTTAGCCCTTTTTTCATACAGGCGTCCAATATATCCATGTATATCTCCTATTATTTTATCATTATAATAAATATTTAAATATCTTATTGAAGTTAATTTTCACTTCTATTATTAAATAATTTTGCAAAAAAAATAAACGTACAGAATAATTCTTTAAAGAAGAATAATAATAATAATAATAATATTACTATTGCTGATTAACAACATACTTAGCAGTGTTTATCTTCTTCATGCATAATGATCTCTACGTTTAATACCATTCACCTAAGTCTTATCACACAATAGTCTATAAAAAACACGGTCCAATAAATTCACCATTTAGATAAAAGTTTTATTGGCTGGGGTGGCAGGATTCGAACCTGCGCATGGCGGCATCAAAAGCCGCTGCCTTACCACTTGGCGACACCCCATTACCAGAAGGCATATATAGCCTGCAATAGGCTCTTAATGCAATAGTCCTTTTAAATTTTATTTATCCATTGATATTCTTTGAATTCTTCCCTTAATTGCATTTTGTTAATTTTTCCAGTTCCAGTGTAAGGAATTTCTTTAACAAAAATCACATCATTTGGCATCCAGAATTTTGCAATTTTTCCTTCTAGATAAGTAAATACCTCTTCTTTATCTATTTGTTTACCTTGCTCTTGTACAATAATCAACAAAGGTCTCTCATCCCATTCTGGATGTGGTAGTCCTATAACCGCGGCTTCTGCGACAGATTCTTTTCCTAATATAATATTTTCTATATCAACAGATGAAATCCATTCCCCTCCTGATTTAATAATATCTTTTGCTCTATCAGTAATTTTTATATATCCATTGTGATCAATGGTTGCGATATCACCAGTATCAAAATACCCCTGATCATCGAGTATATTGTCCTCATTTTTAAGATAACTTGCGGCTATATAAGGTCCTTTAGCTTTAAGATATCCATATGTTTTTCCATCCCAAGGTAAAGATTCTCCTGCCTCATCAGTAATTTTTATATCTACTAAATAAGGGGGTCTTCCTGCTTTTTCTTGTGTTGAAAACTTTATCTCTTCTGAACATGTCTCTAACTCAGGTGTAAGGCGAGAGAATGCCCCTACGGGTGACATTTCTGTCATTCCCCATCCTTGATATACGCGCACATCATATTTTTTTTCAAAAACCTCGATCATATTTCTTGATACAGCTGCACCTCCAATTACTGCATCGTTTAAATACAACAACTGTTTTTTATTTTCGGATAAATATTGTTGTAACCATTGCCAAATAACTGGTACAGCGGCGGCGATATTTGGTTTTTCATCATTTAATAAATTATAAATACTTTCTCCATCTAAATGTGCTCCAGGGTTAGTGATTTGTGCTCCTACTAATGGTGCCGCAAAGACCATTCCCCAAGCATTTGCATGAAACATAGGTACAATCATCAGAATATTATCATATTGAGATAATTTCATAATATTTGGCATAACAATTGTTAAAGCATGCAACACATT
>CAYMEP010000100.1:0-4487 GCA_964389695.1 uncultured Rhodobiaceae bacterium
ATACGAGCCTCATCTATCAACTCAAATCTCCCTATGGTGCCATTGTTTTTAATTACGTCCAAAAGACGTTGACATTTACGAATATCTGCCTTACTTGCCAACGGGGGTTACCTGTGCCGTAACAATTTCACTGTATTTCTCATTTTCGCACACGTATTGTATTGCTGCTGTTAAGAATGCTTGGAGCTTGATACCTTTTTTGGCACAAAACTCTTTGACAAACGTGTGCCTATCTTCAGACATGTAAAGACCTACAAACTTCTCGTTTTGATGCATATATTGCATATCATACATGCATAATATAAACTTTTATTTAACTGCCTTTTTTTATATTTTTTATTTATTTTATTTATTTTATATTTTTTCCACGTCAATTTTTTTTATGCTATTTGTCCATAATAATAATAATACATTCATTCAAAAATATTTTATTATACAATGGAAAATATATAAAATATAAAAAATAAATAAAATATATATATTTTCACGAATAAAAAGTTTTTATTGCCAGATGTATGCTATGGAATGTGAACAAACGGTTCAAACACCAACACAAGTGCCTATTCTGTGACAAAGATAAGAAGTGCAGGCGTATGAAACTGCATAATGGCAAGAAAGCGTTTATTGGGTATGCTTGCAGGTATTGTAGCACGATATGTTGTTTTGACTAATCCTTGCAGGCGTCAAATATTCCAATTAACAGAAGTATGGCGTTTGAGGAGCTTGCGGGCATTCCTCACTATCTTGGTTGTATCTAAAACCTTGTCCTCCAAGAGGGCATGTAGTTGGTCTCCATCATCAGCTGCAAAACAATTCACACCCTCAACAAAATCTCCTCCCTTCACCAACCAAGCTCTATTGAGTATAAGAGGGACATTTTGGTGAATTGCCTCCAAGAAAGTGTATTGTGTACCTCCTCCATCACCCTTTATCTCCGTCATGTCCACTACAAACCGAGCATCCGAGAGGATTTTTGAGATAGAGTTGAAGTCTTTGCCAAATTGTCCTTTATAAGAATAGTCAAACACACCATTATCCAACTTGTGATGGACATAGAGGCGGTTCACTGCCCCATAGATGTCCACCTGTTCTCCACCCCTACGGTTGGAGTCCAGAATTATCTCTGTATGCTTGTCAAAATCAACTCTAGATATTGACACCACCTTGTCAGGATTTTTGTTCTTCTGTGTGGGATACTCGTAAAATGGATGATACAGGTACTCACTCTTTATATCGTGCTTTTCCAGCATGAACTGTTGAATTTCCTTGCGAATAGATATGACACGACAAGTCCGCAAAAAGTCCAAGTCTATGCCTTGAAGCTCATGTGAGTCATGTATAACAATAGTTGCACCCTCTAATTGAGGAGTGAGATGGTAATGATGTTTGTCTAATGCAATGATAAACGGGTTGGGTAAATCACCAATAGCCTCCTTGTTTACGTTCTGATAGTGGACACCATAGCCAAAGTTGCGGGCTTTTTTCTCAAAAGTGTTACTTGCCTTGATGACCATTGGAGATTTCAGTGTATGCATAAGGTGCGCAGTGAATGTAACCCACCCACCAAATGAGGGCTTGACTAGATACAGATAACTATATTTCATTCACTGCATTACCTACCAGACGGTCATATCTTCTTTTCTCTCTATCAGTACGCACCCGTTTAATACGTGCCAATTCATCATCTATTGGCTCACATTTCCACATGTTCTTCAACGTGTAATAGACCACACTATAACGATAAGCTGTCTTGGATAACTTCTTTATTGGCGTGACCCCATGCACTATTTTCTGACCATCAAACAAAGTCACAGAGTTATTACCAATCTCCAACCCGATGTCGTATTCTGGGAGGGCAAGATGACCACCTTTAACATTGTTTTTGAATGCAACCATATTAGAATACATTCCTGAAAAATTGCCAGAGTCCAAGTGATAGTTTAGTTGGTTGTCTTTATTGATGATGCCAGACGAGAATGGGGTGTGCGTTATTCTCCATTCTGGCAAAATCTTTTCTTCTGCGATAGCCTTGTGCATTTCATAGACATCAGGACAGTGTTTGGCGTATAGTTTATCCAAATCTTCAGCATATTGGCAGACCACTGCGTGCTGTTTAGGGTATGCTTTGGCAGTGACAGTTGATGAACAAAAGTCATTACGAATTACTTCTCTCGGACGATAACCAAAAATTGCACTGGTAGTCACTAATCCACTTGTCCGTCTATTTTTGCTATACTTCATAGACATTAATGCTCTCAATAATTTGGATGGTGTTTTAGGCAGATTGATATACACACATAATAATTCTCCAGTATCTCTATCCTCTATCCGACAAGAATCTTTTAGCAGTGTAGAATAATCAGACTCTTGCGCATTGCGTCTAATGTAATCTTTTTTATTAATCTCTGCTTTCTGTACTCTGATTATCCTCATAGAATTGCACCAATCGCATAAACATTTCAGTGTTATCAGTAACACCCATTTGCTGTTTAATGGTATCTAATCGTGGCATTAAATTTTCATATTCTTCATTGTTAAACATAAGGAATAACTGTTTGAGGTTACCTGTTAGAAACGTGTCTTCATGATGACCTAAAGGATTTGGGTCAACACTAGATTCTGATTGAGTAAGTAGAAACTGTTCTTTTGGTTCTCCCAATAACTTGGACAATAATTCCAAACCATTACCGTTATTTATTTTTAGAAACTCTTCTTCATCTTTTGCGGGGTCGTGTTGACCTCGGAGTTTGTTCATAACTTGACGCAGAATTTTTTTGTCAATACGACTTGCGTTAATAACATGAGCAGGAATTTTCTTTATCCCTTTGTCTATGTAAACTCTAACTCTATGTTCACCATCTATTACAGTGTACTCTCCTTTCTTACTTGGCTCTGATAAAATAACAGGTGCCAAGTTGCCAAACTTCTCCAATGTTGCACCAAGTGCAGCCATTTGTTCATCAGACATCTCGTTGGGGTTGTTATCATCAAACTTTATTTTGTCTATGGCAACAGTAACCAGCTTATGCTCCACAACACTTGACATGCTGTACCATTAAAATAGAAATATAAATACCATGCCCCTGTGATTATATTGGGTACCACACCCGTAGGTACCTCCTCTTACTCCCTCCCATGTCCATAGCATGGGGGGGAACAAATAAAAAATAAAGTTTATATTAACCATTATGCATTCTAAAAGCATGACTGATGAAATAGAACTTCGTGAAAATAAAATCGTGGAGCAATCTCCTCTCGGAACTAAAAACGTCCAAGATGAAGAATTTGATGATATTCTGAATAAAGATGGAGAGATTGGTGTTGAGTTAAATCAAAAAGTAATAATTGAGAGAATATCAAAAGACCTCTACAAAAACGCACAGAGTGGACTTCGTGAGTTATTGATGAATTCATTTAGAGCTTGCAGAATTGCAAGGAAAGAATATGATGAGGAAAACCCACACGTTATAGTGCAATATGATTCTCCTCAAAGAACTTTAACAATACATGACATTAACGCACAGGGCATAAGCAAAGAAAGGTTCAAAAAAGTGCTACTTGTTTTAGGCAACTCCGATAACTTGAACACTGGAGAAACGGGTCAATTTGGTATGGGATTTGCTTCTTATACAACACTTTCTACAACAGTTCTATTACAAACAAAATATAGAACTAAAGACGGTAAAGGTGCAGATTATGCAATGTTGGGAAGAGATGGCGTGTCCTTTAAACAAGTTAAAATGCCAGCTCTTGAAAACTATGGTACAAAACTCACACTTCAACTCCATAACGACATAAGTCTTGGTGACTTGCACGAAATGATGGAGATGGCAAAAACTGCATCAGCTCTTCAAGATGTTGATTGTAGAGTTGGTATAGACAATGATGTTGACCAAATAGAAAGGATAACTCTTGAAAGTATGGTTAAAGCAGCTGCTGGTGGTGGAGTGAATGATGATGTTTATTCTGGTTGTATAAATGATATACAATACAGCGTTGCGTTCACTAAATACCAGAACAGCTCTCAAAAATTATTTTTGGGTGGGGCTCCAATAACTATTGAGAGCGAACTTGAAATGTGTGGTGCGATGGGATACTTTAACGTGCTAGATGAGGGCAGATACAAACCAATGCCAGAAAGAGAGAGGTTCACAAAAGATGCAGAGGATAAAATTAAAACAGTTGTAGAAGACACAATTATGAAGAAAATTATAGCACAAGCTGACCTCCCAACTGACTTATCAGACATTGTGAACTATGAGCATAAAGCACTCATAAACAGAATGTCATATTCTGACAGATTGGAAAAATATGCCCCTGTATTGTATGAAGTAATACAAACTTACAACCGCACCCAAATAGAATACACATCAAATACCAACAGCCACAAACCACAGAATAAAAACATGGTTGACTTTTTCCTAAACACAACAGGCGTATTCGTTAAAAGTAAATATTCTATACAAGGCATAGAAAAGTAATAGAGG
>CAYMEP010000101.1:0-4456 GCA_964389695.1 uncultured Rhodobiaceae bacterium
AACCACAGTCCATCTCAGCTTTAGCCGTGGTATAGGCCGCCCAGACCTTATCTGTATTGCGTTTGTTGATGTCCGTCCTAGCATGCAGAATAGCTACCGCTTGCTTTTCATGATCGAGTTTATTTATCCAAGCATACTCTTCCATATTTTTGATCCTATCTTCTTTCATCGACAAAAGACCAAAATTAACTAATTTGAGCGATAACGTGCCTACTTTCACATCACTATCATCGGATAAAACAATAGGATAACTTGTCGCTGATAACGAGGAAACAGTGCCTACTGCCCTGTCACTTAGTCCCTTTGACAAGGGGATTATATCCCTCGTAACATTCACCAAACCTACTTTGCCCCCTTGCGGGTCGAACCTCGCATGAGTCAAACCCATGTCTTGACAGATAGGAGGATCGCGGTGAAAAGCCAATCCCTCTCTTACTGTATTCTGAAAAATCGCCATTTTTACTCCTACATTTTCTCACTAACAACACACAAGAACTACCACAAACAAATAACTATAGAATGTTGTATTACTACATTACCCTATATCTATAATATTCACACTAAAAAGTCCACATCTACCAATATCTGAGCTTTCGAAATACTCTCATTATGCTTAGTTCACCGCTGCCACACACATTCCTCTAGTTAATCCCAAAACTTGCTGAATCTCCAGCATTACCACTATAGTCCTCTGCTACCAATACGGCATTCAAAAGATTCTTTGCAACCTTCCCAGCTTCACTTGAAACCTCTTCATGCCACTGGTTTGAGGAACACTTTGCAAATTCCTCATCCGTATTAAGAAACCTAAGTAAACTGCTACCATTTACAGCCCCCAACATTGGGAAACTATAACCCTCACTATGGAAATCTCTTATTAAACTCTGGTTAACACAGGAAAGTACTCGATATGGGTGGGAAGGAATCTCGGAAAGTTTCTTGCCTCCAGGAGGGGTAGGCAACCATTGAGGGCACTGCTGCAAAGCCAGAAGAAAAACATACAAGGACTCCTTTGTAACAGGAAGACCTCCTGTCAGTGCCCGATTAACTTCTGTAAAATAACGCTTTTGCTCATCGTGAGAAGAAGCAAAAAATGCCTTTTGCTCGATATCCAAAGATTCGCTGATAGTAGGAAAGGTCTTTTGGGACGCGGCGAGTTGCACAACGAAATCTTTGATTAGGCATTGTTTTTCAATATGAGCAAAAAAACTTGAATGTTTTGCATTTGGCATCCCCATCTTCTCGGAAAGTTCGCGGGTCACAGAAACAGGCAATCGGACCGGACACTCCACCCACTTCTCAGCACGAACTGGAAATCCCTCTGGTCTGTATTCTATGTATAACTTCGCCTTACGTATTTCCTTCACCCCTGCACGTACGTTCCAGCCTGTTTCGAGCCAGTCTGTAATATCTGCCTCTCTAACACGACAAGATTCACTGCCACTAGGATTAAATGTCCTACACTCCTGCTCTTCTGCCAGCACCGATGACCAATCAATATTGGTACGCAAACTACGTTCAATATATTCTCGTTTTAGTGCAATATTCTCAACAAAATACCTATCTCTCATAAATTTCTTGCACCTCACTTTACCACTATCCGTCAGGCCCATATCTCCTAAAGATCTATGCATATTGGTAAGTTTGATGCCACGCAACTGAGCGGTAGTTGAAGAAGGAAGCATCCCACCTTCCACAGCCACCTGGTCGATAGCATTGCATGCCTCTCTGTACAATTTTCCAGACGTATTCTTGACTTGCACCTGCTCCGGCAATAGGAGTTTTCCGATCTCGATATATCCACGCATTTCTGCAACATCAATCTCGCGACGCCTTGTCCCATCTGGATTTCTTATTCTTGCGTCAATTATATCGGCAATCATACCTGCCTCCTCAGTATTCTCACAACAACGGAAGAATGCCATCTGTTCTTTAATCCAATCTATACGCTCTTCCCTATTGTCATGCACTATAGAGTAGGCCTCCTCCATCGACGTCCGGGCATTCATATATTCAGCCTTGAGTGCGTCTTGAGTAAACACTGTGGTACTATGATCGGAGCGGAACTTGGAATAAAACCTTCTCATTCGCAATCTTCCATCATTATTCACAAGATACTCATCACGCAGAGCTTTGATATCTTTTTTCCGATCAACACTTAAACCACGAAGCAAAGCAACAACACACCTCTTTTTGTTCCCCCAAGCGGCGTTCCTTCTCATAAAATTGGCCCACCCAGATCCCCTCTCAGTGTGCCCCAATCCCCAAATACCAGAGGAAATGTTTTTCCACGCTCTCCGGTCTTTGAACAAAAATATGTGGGGGTTTTCTACTGCTAAATTCCCTATAGCCTCCCGGAATTTTCGGTTAAACATCATGCCTTGCGAAATGCTTTCCTCTATGAGATTGATGGCAAGAAGATGGTCCCTAGAAACTCCCAAGTTTTTCACGCCGCCCAGTGCAATTTTAATGGCTGACAGCATAGACACGCTGTCACCATCAAAACCAGCATCTAACAATTCTGAAAAATACCTGGAAAGCTCCGTCTGCTTCGTCCCAAGGTCAGCATGTCCAACTTTGACCCCATCCAAACTCCAGGGGCGTTCTTTTTCGCCTTTTATTCCATAAAATACTCTCCGAAACTCTTTCGCAAACCCACTGGAACTTTTCCATTTGCTCGTCCATTCATTCTTCGTGTCACCAAAGAAACCGAGATCAAATTCTTGGGTTTCTCTACTAGCTTTCAGCAAACACTGTAGAGACCCTTCGAGGTCTCCCAGGCTGTCTCTCTTTAAGTTAGCACAGCGCAATAATAACCTGGCACACCCACGAGTTGGCGTCTCTGTCACCCATTCTGGCTGCCCCGGAAACAAGGTCTGTAGTCGAACAGATAAACCCACAAGATCGCCCTTTCTTACCACACCTACAGCGGCCCCAGAGGGGCTGGGCGTCGTCGCAATCAAATCACCATTCCCATGTTCCTGCAAAGTCTCCCCCACCACTCCGTAACCACGCAAAAGCCATCTCCCCAACATATGCTGAATCTGGGGGCTCTCATGCTTTATGGCTTCTACTTGTGTGCCGCTTTCACTGAAACAACCACTCATACTCCACATTCCAGGAAAAAATCCCATACTATGAAAGGAATCTTCACCATCGGAAGGGTCGCACCCCAAGTAAATTCTCATCAGTTCCCCACAGCTTTGCTTTTCCGTACTGCCCAAACTTAATACTTCCATAAAGTCACCAGAAGCACTAAAAAAATTCTTCATCTTTTCCCATCCCGTTATCAATCTCGTCCCTTCCGACCTCTTTGTTACCTTCCTGTTACCCTTCACTACTTCACTGAAATACTTCTTGTATGCATCACCGTCCGGATCAAGAACACTGTTGGTTTTTCCGACAGTCTTCACCGGGTTTTTCCCCAAAATATTGAGAACCTCCCTCAGCTCATCCTGCACCTTTGCCCAATCATTGGTTTCAGCATTAGACATCTGTCGATTGTCTCTAGCAAGACGCGAGTATTTGGCAGAAGCGTGATTCAACTTGACCGCTTTGCTTTCAAGCTCTCGCAAACTTTCGCATACTTTTGCGTCTAACCATAAGCCAACGATAGTCTTTACATCATCGTTATAGCGGCTTCTTCTAATCCCTGACACAGAGTATCCATTTACCACAGATTCTCCTACTACTGGAAGGTGCCAGGCCCCGTACCCCACCCCCATTTCCATCAGGATAGATTGCTGTAGATGGTGCTTGCCACCCCGCCCCCCAGTAATAGCCCCACGTTCTTCTTTGAGAATCTCAAGTAGAGCACTTTTTGCAGGATAATTTAGCATCTCATTCTCATCAGCCGTTAAGGCAGAATCAACAAGGGTTGCCAAGGTATACCACTGCATTTTTGTGTTTTTGGCAATGCCCTTGCCAATCTTAACACTCACCTTGGCCTCGTTGTACAATGCCAGTAATCTTTCTACATTCCGCGTCTGAATAGAAATCTTAATTTCATGAAGGGCGAACTTATAGTCTCCATCACTTGAGCCCATACCTCCCAGCTTTCTTATGGACTCATATTGCCTATGTATGCTTGCTTCCTCCACAGGTAAAAGATCGAGCTCCATGTCCTGCCCACAACCTTTTGAAATAGGCTCAGCAGCCTGCTCTATTTTTCTTTCTACAACACTGCTCCCCTTTAGAGTCGACGCCGGCCCCACCTCAACCCGACCATTCCATACCTCAGTGAAGAACTTGCCAGGCCCCAAAATAGGACTAACCGGGCTAGGAACGACTAAGTTCGTTGCCAACCTTACCCCCTCTCCCATCACCTACAGTTTTACCAGCCTCTCCTACCTGCCTAAGCACCGCTATCCTTGCATTCACACCACCATTCCTACTCATATTCAATCCCTCCGGCTTAAACTCAGACAGCCACCTAGTCCCCCCCCCCGTCCCCCCC
>CAYMEP010000102.1:0-4456 GCA_964389695.1 uncultured Rhodobiaceae bacterium
TCCCAGAACCATCAAAAGTTGATAAAGACTGTTCCAGAGTTTTAAAAGTATCAATATTTACAAAATCTGCAACTGGAATATTGCATTCACGTATAAATGTCTTCTCTAGTAAACGATCTTGTGCAATTTTAATGGCCTTAATAGAAGGGCGTATTATGCAAAGGTTGCGTTCTAAAATTTCTAAAGTCTCAAGAGGAATATTTTCACTCTCATAGGTAAGTACGTCAATTTCCGAAGCAAACTTTCTTAAGGCGTCTTCATCATTATAAGCTGCTTCTGTTATAAAGGGAGATATCTTTCCCGCAGGTGAATTGTTAGCATCAGGGGCGTAAATATGAACATCAAACCCTAAATTAGCAGCTGCCATAGATAATAGACGACCAAGCTGACCACTACCTAGAATACCGATGCGAGACCCAAAAGGTAGTGCGGTATTAACCTTGTCTGTCATGAGGTTCTTCCTCAATCGAAGATGTTTGTTTTTCACGCCAAGATTTAAGTTCTGTAGATAAACTATCATCTTGCAAAGATAGAATAGAAACAGCTAAAAGTGCGGCATTAAAAGCACCTGCAGAGCCAATCGCTAATGTACCGACTGGAATACCTTTTGGCATTTGTACGATTGATAATAGGCTATCTTGACCGTTTAAGGTAGAACTATGAATGGGGACACCTAATACAGGGATATGGGTCAAAGAGGCTGTCATTCCAGGCAAATGTGCCGCACCACCTGCACCTGCAATAATCACTTGAAGATCACGACCTTCCGCAGACTGAGCATACTCATAAAGACGAGAAGGAGTACGGTGTGCTGAAATAATTTTTGTTTCAAAATTTATTGAAAAAGTATTTAAAATATTTGCTGCATAAGTCATCGTAGACCAATCCGATTGGCTACCCATAATAATCCCGATAAGCGGTTTCGAAGACATAATTGATTCTTTAATCTTTGTCAGACTTATTGAAATTACCAAAAACAGTATCAACATCAGGTATAGGTGACTCTGAATTTGAAGAAGGTGTGTTAAAGTCTATATCGTAACTGTTAGAGTTTACAGGTGCAAGCGTTTCTACTGCGTCTGGAATGTCAGAGTTTTGTTGTAGTTTTTCAACTCGTTTTGCAGCAAGAGTGACCTCTTTATCTAAATTTACTTGTGTACAAAGCCCTAAAGCTACAGGGTCAATTGGTTTCAAAGTATTTATTTTCCAATGTGTTCTCGTTCTGATGCTTTGTATCGTTGGCTTTGTGGTTCTGACCAAACGGATTATCTGTGCATCTTTTAATTCTGGGTGATTGCGTACAAGCCAATAAATAGCATCAGTGCGTTCCATACGCTTAGATAGAGGAGTGTACTTATATTTGACACCTTTCTTTTCAGGTATATTCGTAGAAAATTGAGTGGAAAGTTGCAGTTTTTCTGAAGGTGATTTTTGGCAACGTTCTAATTCATTACGTGTTAATTGACCAGTGGCAATTGGATCCATACCCTTAATGCCACGGGCAACATCACCATCAGCAATGCCTTTAGTCTCAAGAGCATGTAAACCACAAAATTCTGAAATTTGTTCAAATGTTAAGGTTGTATTATCAATCAACCAGACAGCTGTCGACTTTGGCATTAATGGAAAACTCATATTATATATCTCCTCTTTAAACCAGATATAGACAATTTATAAAAATGATTACCTTTATATATCAAGGTGAACTAACCTAAGAAACTATCAAATTTCTTATTAAATTTACTCACACGTCCATCACGGTCTACCATCTGAGTGGATCCAGCATTCCAAGCAGGGTGTGTTGTTGGATCAATATCCAAAGTCAAGGTGTCGCCAGTTTTACCATAGGTAGAACGGGTTTCAAAAGATGTACCGTCAGTCATAACAACCTTAATCATGTGATAGTCAGGGTGAATATCTTTCTTCATAACGTTTAATCCAAACTTTATAATGCAGTGTTAAGGGATACTCTAACTGAAATAATTATGTAAGGCAAGGTATTATCAATAAGGCTTCGCTAAAAATAAAAATCTTGTTAAAATCAGGTTTTTTTAGTCTAATCAGGTTTTTTTAGTCTAAGGAAATAATATTATGATGACAAATGAGATAAGAGCTAGACAAAAATCACGTAATTTTAAAATCTTTAGATTTTTACTTCCATTCGTAATGAGATATCCTCTACAGCTCATAATCGCGACCATTACACTACTTGTCGCAGCAATTACGACTTTGAGTATACCTCTCGCAGTTCGTAAAATGATAGATTTAGGCTTCCAGTCTGCAAATACAGAGGTCGTAGATAAGTATTTTGTTTTTGTGCTTATTGTCGTTATTTTTGCAGGGGTTACTAGTGCAACACGCTTTTTCTTTGTGTCCACAATAGGAGAAAGAGTCGTTGCTGATATCCGACAGCATTTTTTTAACCATGTTATGAATTTAAACCTTTATTTTTTTGAAAAAATGAAAACAGGAGAAATTATTTCTAGAATTATAGCTGATACTACTATTTTACAAAATATGATTGGATCTTCTATCTCTGTTGCATTACGTAATTTTATTTTGCTCTTTGGAGCATTGATTTTAATGATTGTTACAAGTCCAGCTTTATCATTGTTTATTGCTGTGGGATTGCCAGTTGTTATTTTTCCACTCATTGTTTTAGGAAAAAGGTTGCGTGGGTTATCAAAACAAACGCAAGACTGTATTGCTGAAATGAGCGCACAGGCAACAGAAAGTATTGCGGCAATACGAGTCATACAAGCGTTTACATATGAAAAACAACAAAAGAAAAATTTCAAAATACAAGCAGATAAAGCATTCGAATCGGCTAAATATCGTATCAAATCTAGATCATATCTCATTGCGTTAGGGTATGTATTAATATTTTCTCTTATGATTGCAGTCATATGGTTAGGAGCACAATATACCTTGTCAGGAGATCTTACTGTCGGAGTTCTTGGACAATTTATCATCTATATATTATTTGCTTCAATGGCTTTTATTTCAATTTCTGAGGTATGGAATAGTATACAACTAGCTGCGGGGGCTACGGAAAGACTTGTCGAAATATTACACATAGAACCTGCAATCGCCGCACCTAAGCATCCAAAAGAATTGCCACATAAAGTATTAGGTAATATTGAATTTGATAATGTCTCATTTCAATATCCATCACGAAAGAATGTGAGTGCTTTACAGAATATTTCTTTAAAAGTAAAAGCTGGTGAAAGAATCGCTTTAGTTGGACACTCTGGAGCAGGAAAATCAACTATATTTCAGTTATTATTAAGGTTTTATGACCCTCAAAAAGGACAAGTCAAAATTGAAGGAATCGATATTAAACAACTTGACCCAAGAATGGTCAGACAAAATATTGCATTCGTGCCACAGGATAATGTATTATTCTCAGTATCAATTATGGAAAATATTCGTTTAGGCAGACCTAATGCAACAGATGAAGATGTTTTAGAGGTAGCAAAAGCAGCATTAGTAGATGATTTTGTACAAGACTTACCACAAAAATATGAGACCCTTATTGGAGAGGCTAGTTCTAATATATCTGGCGGACAATCTCAGAGGCTAATGATTGCAAGGGCGATGCTACGTAATAGTCCTATTCTTATCCTAGATGAAGCGACATCTGCACTCGATGCAGAGAGTGAAGAATTAGTACAAATGGCACTTGAAAAATTAACAAAAAATTCTACCTCAATTGTCATTGCACATAGATTGGCTACTATCTTGGAAGCAGATCGAATTGTTGTCATGGAAAAAGGAAAAATCTTAAATATAGGTACGCATCAAGAACTATTGCAGAAAGACGACGTTTATAAACGTTTGGCAGAGTTACAGCTTGATAGGTAAAAAATTAATGACTGGCATTGAGGTTTTTTAGTAAAAGACGGTGTAAAGTATCGTTCGCAGCAATAATATGACCAGTGTCTAAGAAATTACTCCCTTGGTCTAAGTCAGTTACGATACCACCAGCTTCTCGTATTAAAACAACACCAGCAGCGATGTCCCAAGGGGCTAAACCCCTTTCCCAGAAACCGTCAAAACGACCAGCTGCAACCCATGCTAAATCTAGAGCAGAGGAGGCCATACGACGTAAACCAGAAACTTTCGGTAATAAAGAATCTATTTCAGGAATAAATTTATCACGACCTTCTCTTGTGCCATGGGGATCACCACAAGCAAAAACAGCTTGAGATAAATGATTACGCCCTGCAACACGTAAGCGTCTATCATTCATAAATGCACCCTTACCTTTTTCTGCATAAAATAATTCATCAGATATAGGATTGTAAACTATACCACAAATTAATTGTCCTTCTCTTTCTAAAGCGATAGAAATTGAAAAATGTGGAATGCCATGTAAAAAGTTTGTTGTACCATCTAAAGGATCAATAATCCAACGGTGGGTCTTATCATTACCTTTAACCTGACCACCCTCTTC
>CAYMEP010000103.1:0-4358 GCA_964389695.1 uncultured Rhodobiaceae bacterium
ACTATGCATTCTAGCACGTGATACAGCTGTTAATGCTGTTTCCGACCCTGAAAAAAACGCTGAAATGAATAAAAGAATAATAATAAAGAATAACATGAATAACGTCATTAATTGTTATTCCATTGATTTAAAAGTTTTTGTAATGTTTTATTATCTACTTCATCACAAATAAATGCTTGCCCAATGGAATTGACCAAAATAAACCTTAATATACCGCCAGTTACTTTTTTATCTTGTGCAATTGAGTGCATAAGTTGATCTGTTTGAAAAGGGTAGCCTATAATGTCTTGGGGCGTTGTGGGTAAATTTGTTTTCTTCAAATGTTTCACAAAAACATTGGCTTCATCTTGTGTGCAAAAACCCATATTAACGGATAGATGAAAAGCTAAACACATACCTAATGCAACAGCTTCTCCATGTAATAAATTATCACTAAACCCAGTGATTGCTTCATAGGCATGGGCAAAAGTATGTCCAAGATTCAATAAAGCTCTGTGACCATTTTCATATTCATCTTGTGTAACAATATTTGCTTTTGCTTGGCAGCTTTGTTGAATAGCGAAAGTAAGTGCATGTGATTGCCGTGATAATAGATCTTGTACATTGTCTTCTAGCCAATTGAAAAACTCACGGTTTCCTAGGGCTGCATATTTTAGAATCTCGGCATAACCTGCATGTAATTGCCGTTCATCGAGACTGTCTAATACAGAAATATCTGTTAAGACAAGAATGGGTTGATGAAATAATCCAATAAGATTCTTTCCTTCAGAACTATTAATGGCTGTTTTTCCGCCCACAGAACTATCTACTTGTGCCAGTAATGTTGTTGGAATTTGAATGAAGTTTATACCTCTACGTAAAATGCCTGCGGCAAAGCCAGTTAAATCTCCAATGACTCCTCCCCCAAAGGCGATGACAACATCGTCTCGTTCAACTTTTTCTTGTAATAAAAAATTTGTGACATTTTCAAGATATTGAAAACTTTTTGTAGCTTCACCGTCAGGAAGAATTTTATGAACATTTCTAATGCCGCTTTGTTTAAGACTTTTTTGTAAAGTAGCTAGGTGATGTTTGGCGACTGTTTCACTAGTAATAATTGTTACAAATGGCCTCTTGAGTAAAGGGAGGATATATGTCCCAGCTTGTTGTAAGAGCCCCTTACCAATATGAATATTATAGCTACGTTTCTCTAGCCCTATATGTACCGTTTCCATTTTTACTCCTGTCTGTACAGTATAGTTTGCTTTTTTAGTTCTGCACATATATTTTTTATGGTTACGTTGATATGATTATGTATTTCGATAATAGAATTAGCTTCTTGGTATATAGGAGAGCGTGTTTTTATTAAATTTTGTAATATTTCTTTTGTATCCCCTTTGTTTAATAAAGGACGCTTTCCTGGTCGGTTTTGTATGCGTTCTAATAACAGATTAATATCAGCTTGTAGCCAAATTGAATGTGCTTTTTCTTTTATGAGGTGACGGGTTTGTTTATGTATAAAACTTCCCCCGCCTGATGCAAGAATCATCGGAGAGCTTTTTAATAAACGTTTGATAACAGATTGTTCAAGTCGTCTAAAATGATTTTCACCAAAATTTTCAAAGATTTCAGGTATCTTTAATTGGGATATATGTTCTATTTCTGCATCTGTGTCTACAAAATCTAAATTGAGGTGAGCCGCTAGACTACGTCCAATATGAGATTTTCCGACACCCATCATTCCTATCAGGACAACGGTTTTGTGTAGTGCATTTTTTGTTTTTGGCTCTTTGCTCATATAGGTTGTTTATCTGTATGTATTCATTATGTCTAGCCAATGTCTTATATTTGCATATGATTATAAGAAAGCGTACTATATATTTATTAAATATATAGAATGTGTCATTTATAGAGGAAAAATAATGTCGAAAGAGCAGGTGCTAACAACAAAATTGAAACGTTATATAATAATTATTATTATGCTTGCGTTAGGACTGAGTATTTATTTTGTACAGAAAATTGAACCAGAGAGTAAAACGATTGTTGATATTATTCCTAATGAATCGATCATTTATTAAAGCTGTTTACGGTTTATTTTTTATTTGTCTTCTGTGGTTTCCTCTTTGTGCCTATTCACAATCAATAGCATATCAGAAGCCGTTGAGTATTATTCCAGAATCTATACATGATATTTTACCAGTTCAGCAACGCCGAGATGCAAAAATATACCATAAATTAAATTTACCTGCTTTTGTGCCAAATAGTATCAATACTAGGTTCCAAGCACGATCTGTCAGAGCTAGAATCAGTAGAAAAGGGTTGGTTCGGGTTGGACAATTAGGACGTTTGGAGGAAGGTAATGTTGGTCTTATAAAAGGGTTTGGAGCGAGTCTTTGGCAAACAAGCTATTTATCAAAAATTAACCAGCTTTTATCACAGTTACCGCCAAATTTTTATTTGCCTTCATTACGTCAATGGGCAAAAGATGCGATGCGTACAAAAGCCTTTCCTCCTTCTCGTATTTCTAATGGAGCAAAGAACGTAGAAGGGGCGTTATTCTTTACGCAACGTCTCAGACATTTACTGCAATGGGGTGATATAAACTCTGTAAAAACTATGATTAGAAATACAAATGCAGATAAAAGTAATATTAATATTACTAAATTATCTACGGATATACACTTAATCGAAGCAGATTATATGGCGGCGTGTCAAAAATTAAGACAATTAAATCATTTATCTAGCGTTTCAGATCCATCTTTATTTACTTTGAAAATTCATGCCTTTTGTCAAACAAGAGTCGGTGATCAACAAGCGGCTAATCTTACTATGGGCATTATAGAAGATTTAGGCCAAGAAGAATCCTTGTATATTGATATATTATTTGCACTTCTTACAGATACAGTTCCACAATTAAGAAATAACCAGAATATGTGGAGTATTTTAGAAACTATCATGATTGAAGAAAGTAAAATGATTCCGAGCATAATTGAGCTTGAACAATTTCCGTATAGTTTGTTACCTCATTTTGCTGAAAATAATAAATATGATATTGTTACGCAGTTTGTTGCGACTGAAAAGGCTATTTTTTATGATATCCTACCCGCAGACCATATTGTAGTTAAAGCAGAGTTTTTTGATTTACCATTGGAGGTAGGGAACGATTCTGATGAAATGCCGTATCAGCGAGTGCATGAAAAGCAGCAAGCAATCAAACGAGCAAATCTTCTACGCTCTATTACAGATTCTGTTACGTTGGCAGGGCGTCTATCGGCATTACGAGATTTATTATATAATGCTAATCAACAAAATTTATGGGCAGTCTATGTTAAAGTTATTGCGCCTATTTTGTATAGGATAGAACCTTCGGTGGAACGAGCAAGTTTTGCAGAGGTTGCGGTTCCTGCTTTTTTATGGCTGAATGACCCAGAACAAGCACAAAAGTGGATTAATGCGTTGTCCACATACCAAGAGGGATTACCGTCTGTATTATTACGTAATTTAACATCGTTAATGCGTTTTTCCTCTGCTGAAATAATACAATCTCCCCCTCTAGAATCTACATGGATGCCATTAGCCTCATCCTTAACGTCAAAGAAATTAAAGACATTGCCATCTAGTGAGGTTTCTTTGATGGGAGTTATGAATCAAACAGGAACAGATAAACAAAAAATTTATACGGATTATGAAGTGTATCTTTTACCTATTTTTGATTATCATATTCCAAAATTCTTATATGAAAAGAACTCAAACCCATCTTCTAAAACACCTATGTATAAACAAATTAAGGCAATACAGAAATCTGCTGCAAAAGGGAGATATGGTGAAGTATTGCTCCATGGACTAAAAATATTAAGTGTAAATCAAAAAGTTACTGACTACCATCTAAAAGATATTCAGAATGTTTTATTGGCATTAAAGTCTTCTGGTTTTGAGACAGAAGCACGTCATATTGCTCGAGAATTTATGATTCTACAAATGGTAGATTTGTTACAGGACGAGACATAGATGGATGATGAACTTGTTCCTTTTCTAGACTTGTTTTTAGAAATGCTTAGCGCAGAACGAGGGGCTTCTAAAAATACAATTTCGGCTTATCGTTGTGATATTACGGTCTATTATCAATTTATAAAAACAGTTTCTTGTAAGATTGAAACAGCAACATCATTAGAAGTATCTCAATTTATAGAACAGCAATCTAAAAAAAGAATGGCGGCGAGCTCACAGGCAAGACAATTTTCTGCTCTTTGTGGGTTTTACAGATTTTTACTGAATGAGTCATTTTGTGTCCAAGACCCTACAGAGAATATATCTCGTCCTAAAACAATACGATCACTCCCCAAATTCTTAAGTGAGCAAGAGACGGAATGTCTTTTGTC
>CAYMEP010000104.1:0-2750 GCA_964389695.1 uncultured Rhodobiaceae bacterium
ATTTGATTGAAACCCTCAAATCTGATAGGCCAGAGTAATGGAACTAAATTAAACACACAAATCTGATAGGCCAAGACATTTTATCACCTTTCATAGAAATTAGTAGAGATATCGCTTAGATGATAGAACTTGTTCGTCGCAGCAACATGTTCCGCACGTACACCAAATTTCAAGTTTATAGCTCAGGCCAGTTCCTCAATCAATTCCGCACAAATAAACAAACAAACAAACAAAAATCATTGAGTTTAATATACAAGATACAAGCCGCTGCGCTGGCTTTCGTTGCGAGGCTTACGAACGCTACGCGTTCGCTTAAGACGCCATTCGGGCGTCTTACTAGCATTATCAATTACCCCACTTGTTCTTTATATTTTCTTTATGGGGACTATTGATTGGAAAAAATGTAAGGCGAGATCATATTGGTCAAAATTTGGTGAAGACAATGGGTCAATGGTATGCAAAACTAAGTTACTCAAACAGTTGGGAGTAACAGCACCAATTGAAAGCCTACACAATTTTCATTGAAACCCTCAAATCTGATAGGCCAAGATATTTTTTACTTTTGTCAGAAATTATTGAGATCTCGCTTAATTCTTAGCACTTCATCCTAGCAACAACACTTTGGAGGTATCGCTCATTGAGTTTTAATATAGTATAAAATATATTAAAACTCAATGATTTTTTGTTTGTTTTTTGGTTTGTTGGTTTGTTTGTTTGTTTGTTTGTTTAGAGTTGATCGAGGTATTGGCCAGAGCTACAGACTTGAAATTTGGCATGCGTGTTGAAGATGCCGTTCTAAGATCTAAGCAAAATCTCCACTAACTACTGAGAAAGGTGACAAAATGTATTGGCTTATCAGATTAAAGGGTTTCAATTTTTGACCAATACGATTTCGCCTTACATTTTTTGTTATCGATAGCCCCATAAACAATATAAATTAAAATTATTGAATGCTTGAAAATTATATTACGCAGCTAAGACGCCCGAAGAGCGTCTCAACTGAACGCGAAGCGATAGCCAGCGCAGCGGCTCATGAATATAAAGAAACAAAATATAGCGAATTTCCAGAGAGAGAGAGAGTTGCTTACAACGCTTCTACTGGATTAATTGGGTACGCTGATTTTAAAGATGCTATTGTTAGCAACATATGGGAAATATTTATTGTTGTTTACGACTAAAAAGTAAACAAATCTCAAAATTGAGCTAGAAACATGGTTTCATCAGTTCTACTGGGGTAATCGGGTACGTTGATTCGGAATATGATTTCAACGACATTAGGTAAATATTTTTTATGTTATAACATAAGTCCCTTAAATTTCAACTATCAGAAGTAACTTTCCTATACTGAGGGCCGAAGCCCGAGTGCAGATATAAAAGGAATAACATCACGCTGAGCTCGAGCAAATAAACGGTAAGGCCTTGTATTATGTAAGTCACGCCAAAGTACAATTAAATTACATGAATAAGTCACTTTGTGCCAGTAAAATAATAATGAACTAGCCTTTGATAGCACGGTGAGTTGAAACCATGCAATTAAGTCACTACTAGAGCGAAGAATGGGAGTTGAAATTTGCTTCTGATATTCAACGGTTCCATCATAATCAAAGAACTCAGCAATAAAGTTTTGAAAATGCTTCTGAATAAAAATGTAAAGTTTCGGATCCATTAGAAAAGACATTTCTCTAAAAGAATTACAATAGATAGACATGGTAAAATAGCGAACATATTAGAAAAAAACTAGTAGTTACTCAGACATTATGAATGCTCTGCTGATGACGTGAGAGAATGTGCGTATTATCTATAAATAAAAAGAGAATCCTAATAATAGTGTACGCATAGGAGCCGATGTTGGAAACCTGGCGGGTAACCCCCAATCAGGTTCCGTTTGAATTCGTATTAAGTACGAAGTTCAATTTGTTTTGAAAATAAAGCGGAAAGGGATAAGGCGAGAGAGTGTCGAGTGATTAAACATAGTCAAACAAAAGAGAAAATTTGTACAATATTTAAAATTTAGACTTAAATCAAAGCATAATCTTCTGTAAATGATGAGAGAATGAGCAAAGGTAGGGAGTGGATGAAGTTCGACGCTCCAGAAAAAAATAACTTCAATCTGATTGGAGAATTGGTCGAGTGAATTGATCAAAGTAAACACTAATCATCCAAATTGGAACCTAAAGCGGTATGATGACCAATAGAAAAACAAAGTTTAAATGTGCCTTACGCCCACTAGTGGGGGATGAATCCTTACGATTCTCACCCCAACATAAAAGATATACCAAATTACAATATTCTATCAGATAATCTGGGAGAAAGTTACCATTGCATACATATACCATCAATTCGTGTTCTTAAACAAAGACATATCATGCAAAGAAAACTTGTAGTAAGGGCACGATAAGACAAATCAATCTGTAAAGACCTAAGGACCGGTATAATCAATTAACTGATCACGACAAATCAATCTGTAAAGACCGAAGGACCGGTATAACCAATTAATCGATCAAGACAAATCAATCTGTACAGACCTATCGACCGATATAACCAATTAACCGATCACGACAAATCAATCTGTAAAAACCGAAGGACCGATATAACAAATTAATCGATCACGGCAAATCAATCTGTACAGAGCGAAGGACCGATAAAACCAAAGATCGATCACGATAAATCAATCTATACTGACCGAAGGAGCGTTATAACCAGTTAATCGATCAAGACAAATCAATCTGTACAGACCGATCGACCGAAAT
>CAYMEP010000104.1:2850-4329 GCA_964389695.1 uncultured Rhodobiaceae bacterium
AAGGAGCGGTATAAGCAATTAATCGATCACGACAAATCAATCTGTAAAGACCGAAGGACCGAGATAACCAAATATCGATCACGACAAATCAATCTGTATAGACCTAAGAACCGGTATAACCAAATATCGATCACGACAAATTAATCTGTACAGACCGAAGGAGCGGTATAAGCACTTAATTAATCACAACAAATCAATCTGTGAAGACCTAAGGAACGGTATAACCATTTAACCGATCAAGACAAATTAATCTGCACTGACCGAAGGAGCGGTATAAGCAATTAATCAATCACGACAAATCAATCTGTATAGACCAATGGTCCGGTATAACCAATTATTCGATCAAGACAAATTTATCAGTACAGACTGAAGGAGCGGTATAAACAATTAATAGATCAAGACAAATCAATCTGTACAGACCGAAGGAGCGGTATAACCAATTAATCGACATGAGAAATTAATCTGTACAGACCGAAGGAGCGGTATAACCAATTAAACGATCACGACAAATTAATCTGTAAAGACCGATGGATCGATATAAGCAATTAATCATTCACGACAAATCAAAATAGTACATATCAAATAGGACTCAAATACAAATAAACATACCAATGAATCGAGGTGAATCTCTTTTGTTCAAACAAGCAAACTCAGTCGCACAAATATCCAAAAGAAACCAAAGTATAATCGCTTAGATGTATAAACTGCAAGGGGCTGTGTAGAAATGGAAGGAAAGTGTGTAGAAATAGAAACAAAGTGCGTAGAAATAGAAAGAGATTGTGTAGTGAGGGCACCAAGAATGAATATATCAAAAGTGTGGAAACAAGCAACTTTGATAGGGAGCTAATTACAGAAATGGATAGAGATAAACTTAATTGTGTAAATAAACACCCAAACTGAAAAATACAAACGACATAAAAACTAGAAATAAGGAAACAGAAGTTGATTAGAAACATATATACGTGTATTAGCTATATCAATATTGTGCCTATTCACATAAACAATTTGTTAGTAGCAAATACCACACACAAATACATCACTATGACTTGCAAATATTCACACCAAGATGACAGAATTGTTAAGGAAATTAGTTTAGGGAAATATGCTTACTAGCAGCCATAAATGGCCATCAAAAATAGATTTTCATCACAGCAATATAAATAGAACAATGAAACATTAGAGGAATATTTGAGTGATGGTAGTTTCCCTGACAACAGCAAACAATCCAATATAAAAGTCGGTTCAAAATTTGAACTTACTCCTCTTGAATACATCGCTGAATATCCACTATTTATTTCACTGTTATTGTGTGCGAGTCCATTAAATATTTGCTACAAACAGATTGCCATATTGTATCTTATGGCAAACTAGCCTATGAGTTAAAATTCAAATGGATTGATATACATCATAATCGTTTTGTTAAGCAATGCAATGAAAGGGAAAATTTAATTTTTCTAATGTTTCCTGACCCGGTAAGTG
>CAYMEP010000105.1:0-4284 GCA_964389695.1 uncultured Rhodobiaceae bacterium
GAGGCTCATAAGTGTCATAATGAGGTTCTTCAGTGTGAAGATAAATATATTATTGATTTAACTCCCGCAGCGATTGGCCCGCTCTGCGTGCCTGTGATTAACATGAAGCAAAACTTAAAAGAAAAGAATTTAAATATGGTTACTTGTGTAGGGCAAGCGGCAACGCCGACCATTTATGCGATTGCACGTGTTTGTGAAGAAGTTTCTTACGTAGAAGCATCTGTAATGGCTGCAAAGCCTTCGGTGGGACAGGCATCGTTTGATAATATGGAACAAGCGATTATCACAACACAAAAAGCATTCGAAACCATCGGTGGAGCACAAAAGGCCAAGGTAAATGTGTCTATTAGTTATGAAGAACCCCCTATCTTGATGCGTAATGTAATTACCGTATTTATAAAAGGAGGTGTCGAAGCAGACATCCGTCATTCTGTGGGAAAGATGGTGGAAGAAGTAAAAAGTTATGTTCCTGGGTATAGATTAAAAGAAGATTTATGTTTTGAATTGATAAAAGATGAAAATGCAGATACAAAAGTTTCTTATGTTATTGAGGTAGAAGGTGCAGGTGATTATCTACCAAAATATTCGGGGAATTTGGATATTATAACTGCGGCAAGTCTAGCTACAGCAGAATGTATTGTTGAAAATATTTGAAGATTAGAAAAGTAAACTGAAAAGATAAAGATTGAGAACATTATGAAAAAAATGAAATGTGCTTTGATTGGTTCTGGGAATATCGGAACGGATCTTATGATGAAAATACATAAAATATCTCGAAACTTAGAGGTAGGTGTTGTGATCGGTATAGATGAAAATTCTGATGGGTTAAAACGTGCAAAAGAATTGGGTTATGAGACAAGCCATGAGGGTTTAACTGGTGCTGTTAAAATGGATGTTTGGAAGGAGATTGGTATTGTCTTTGATGCAACTTCTGCAGGGGCGCATAAGCATCATAATGAACAATGTAAAAAAGATGGAAAATATATGATTGACTTAACGCCTGCGGCCCTCGGTCCATTTTGTGTGCCTGTGGTTAATCAAGAGGCTCACTTGGAAGAACAGAATGTGAATATGGTGACGTGTGGAGGGCAAGCGACGATTCCTATGGTTTATGCTGTAAAACGTGTGAGTGAATCTGTGCCTTATGCAGAAATTGTTGCTTCGGTATCTTCGCGATCTGCAGGTCCTGGAACACGTGCTAATATAGATGAATTTACACAGACAACAGCTCGAGGTGTTGAGGTTGTAGGAGGTGCAGAAAATGGAAAAGCAATTATAGTACTTAATCCTGCAGAACCCCCTATGTTAATGCGGGATACGATTTATGCCTTTTCTGTTGGCGGAGAGGAAGATAAAATACGTGAATCGGTTGATGAAATGGTCGAGGCCGTTCAATCTTATGTGCCGGGATATCACCTGAAACAGGAAGTTCAGTTCGAGAGATTTACAGGAAATCGTAAATTAATTATTCCTAGCATTGGAGAATATGAAGGTATTAAAGTTACAATTTTTGTAGAAGTGGAAGGTGCTGGGCATTATTTCCCGAATTATGCAGGAAATTTAGATATTATGACATCGGCAGGTATGGCAACTGCAGAACGTATGGCGGATAAAATTCTAGGAGTAAAATAATGAGTGGTATATTGAAAGACCCTACGCAGGAAAAAATTTACATTCAAGATGTGACTCTACGTGATGGTATGCACGCAATTCGTCATAAATATGGTATAGACCATGTTCGTAATATAGCAAAAACATTAGATGAGGCAGGGGTAGATGCCATAGAGATTGCTCATGGGGATGGGTTAGCTGGTTCAAGTTTTAATTATGGTTTCGGAGCACATACAGATTTCGAATGGATTGAAGCTGTAGCAGATGTTGTCAAAAATGCAGTAATAACAACCTTAATTTTACCAGGTATTGCGACGGTGGAGCACTTGAAAAGAGCGTATGATTTAGGTGTTCGTTCTGTTCGTGTTGCAACCCATTGTACAGAGGCAGATGTATCTAAACAGCATATAGAGTATGCGCGTGAGCTTGGTATGGATACAGTTGGTTTTCTAATGATGAGTCATATGATTGGGCCCGACGAATTGGCGCAACAGGCTAAAATGATGGAAACTTATGGTGCAACCACAATTTATGTGACTGATAGTGGAGGAGCTTTGGATATGGATGGGTATGCTGAAAGATTAGAAGCGTATAATCAGATTCTAGATCCTAAAACAGAACGTGGTGTTCATGCACATCATAATCTATCTTTGGGTGTTGCTAACTCGATTGTTGCCGTACAAAACGGTGTGAAACGTGTAGATGCTTCTTTAGCAGGTATGGGTGCGGGTGCGGGTAATGCACCATTGGAAGTGTTTGTAGCTGCGGCTGACCGTAAAGGGTGGAAGCATGGATGTGATGTGTTTAAGTTAATGGATGCGGCTGAAGAATTGGTACGACCTTTACAGGATAGGCCTGTGAGGGTTGATCGAGAAACGCTATCCCTTGGATATGCTGGTGTATATTCTTCATTCTTGCGTCATGCTGAGAAGGCGTCAGAGGATTATGGAATCGACGTAAGAGATATTCTTGTAGAATTAGGAAGACGTAAGATGGTTGGTGGACAAGAAGATATGATTGTTGATGTTGCACTAGATATTTTGAAAGAAAAGAAAAAGTAGAAAGAATATATGTTTAAATTTGTCTTATTAAATATATACGTAAATCCATATTCCTTATTTTAAATTCTTATAACTGCCAGAGTAATAAAGTAGTGGTTCCATATTGTCTTTTTCTTGTGTGTGATATTTAAATACTTCACCGATAAAGATGATGTGATCGCCACCTTCATATTCATTTGTTAGTTTGCATTGGAAACAGGCAAGATAATCTTCTAATATTGGTGTTCCATTTTCTGATATATGATGGGGTGTGTCTAAAAATTTATCTTCGGAACGTTTTGCAAATTTATTAGCTAGTTCTTTCTGGTGTTCGGTAAGGACGTGTATGTTAAAGTTTTTTGTATTCCTAAAAGTGTCTAAGGAGGTAGATTCACGCTGTAATGACCATAAAACTAGCGGTGGAGTTAAAGAGAGTGAGCTAAAACTATTGGCTGTTATCCCGACAAGTTTGTCTAAATGTTTTGCTGTAATAATTGTTACTCCTGTTGCAAATTTCCCAAGAGCGTTACGAAACATAATTTTATCTTCTGACATAGTATATTTCCTGTGAATTTATTTTCATTAATGTTTAAAATGACGCATATCAGTGAAAACCATAGCTAACCCTGCTTCATTGGCTGCGGCAATAACTTCATTATCTTTGATAGATCCACCAGGTTGAATAATTGCTTTGGCCCCTGCTTTGGCTGCACTGAGTAAGCCATCAGCAAAAGGAAAAAAAGCATCTGAGGCGACAACACAGTCAATCGTTTCTAGAGGTTGGTTGTTTGCTTCAGCGACATCTTGTGCTTTACGAGCTGCAATACGTGAGCTGTCAAGGCGGTTCATTTGTCCTGCACCAATACCAACACTGTAACCGTTCTTTGCGTAAACAATGGCATTGGACTTAACATGTTTAGCAATACGGAAGGCAAGGATTAAGTCATCTAATTGTTGTTCGCTAGGGGCTTTCTTCGTGACAATACGTAAATCAGATTTTTGGATACATGCCGTATCTTTTGTTTGGACAAGGAAACCTCCTGAAACAGAACTAACTCTTTGTGCTGCTTGTCGAGGATTTGCTAAACCATTTGTGATGAGCAGTCTTAAATTAGGTTTTTGTGCAATCACCTTTTTAGCATCTTCATCTATGCTCGGTGCAATGATGACTTCAGTGAATAGTTTGATAATTATTTCAGCAGTTTCAGCGTCCAAGTTTGTATTAAATGCAATAATGCCACCAAAAGCACTTACAGGATCACATCGTAATGCTTTCTCAAAAGCATCTTTGGGTGTGCTTCCTAACGCTACACCACAAGGGTTGGTATGTTTAATGATAGCACAAGCGGCGGAAATATTTGGATCAAATTCACAAATTAACTCGAATGCAGCATCAGTATCATTTATGTTGTTATAGGAAAGATCTTTACCTTGTAGTTGTGTGGCTGTAGCGATCCCAATTCTAGACGGTTCATTTACATAGAACCCTGCTTGTTGGTGGGGGTTCTCACCATAGCGTAATGTTTTTTGTAGTTGTCCGCCTGTCGCCCATAAATCAGGTGTAGAATCATGACGTTCTTTTGCCATCCACTGTGCGATTGCTGCATCGTAAGAAGCTGTCCGTGCATAGGCC
>CAYMEP010000106.1:0-4275 GCA_964389695.1 uncultured Rhodobiaceae bacterium
ATTAATACTTATCCCCCTTTTTTTACTTAGTATTACGTGACAAAAGACAGAGATTACGTGACAATGGATAAGGTAAATTTTAATCTTTTATCCTATGTTTAGGTAATAATGGTACGTTAGGTAATGATAAACAAAATGAAAGATGAACAAGCACAGAGTCGATTTCAAAGACTATGAGTGATAATCAATCTAAAATAAGCAGTTCATTGGGTGGTGATTTGGATATGTCTGGTCTTGTGTCTCAGGCTAAGTTTATACATTTACGTACGCATAGCGCGTATTCTTTGCTTGAGGGAGCCTTGAGGGTAAAAACTTTAACCGAATCTTGTCTGAAGATGGATATGCCTGCGATTGCGGTGACAGATAGAAACAATTTATTTGGTGTTTTAGATATTGCAAATTCACTCGTATCGGTGGGGGTGCAGCCGATTATTGGTGTAACTTTGTCTGTTATCGACGACAAGGAGAAAAAAGATACTCATTTAGAACATATTCTTCCATCTATGCCGTCTCTTGCTTTATTTGCTAAAAATCAACAAGGGTATGATAATTTAATGGCATTGGTAAGTAAGGCGTATTTAGAAGGTGGTGAGAATCAATCAATAGGAGTGTCAATTAAAGATATTGAACTTCACCATGAGGGGGTGATTTGTTTAACAGGTGGACAAGAAGGACCTATAGACCATTTGTTGTTTCAAGATAATAAAAAAGATGCTGAATTATATTTCCAGAGATTAATCAATATATTCAATGACAATCTTTATGTAGAGGTTCAGCGTTATATGAGATTAGAATATAACAAAGTTGAATCTCAATTATGTCAATTTGCTTATAAATATAAAATTCCTTTAGTTGCGAGTAACCAAGCATTTTTCTTATCAGAAAAAGATTATAAGGCGCATGATGCATTGGTCTGTATTGCACAGGGACGATATGTTGTAGAAGAGGAGCGTAAAAAATTAACGCCACATCATCGTTTGAAAACCCCAGAAGAAATGCAGGCTTTATTTTCTGATTTGCCAGAAGCGATTGAGAATACAGTGGAAATTGCACGTCGATGTACGTTTTATCCAAAGGGGCATAAGCCAATTCTTCCTGAATTCGCAAATGATGATGAAGAGACTTTGCTCATAAGTTTAACGAAGAAGGGGTTGAAAAAGCGTTTAGAAAACTTAGGTGCAGATTGTGTGGTTGCTGATTATGAAGCTCGTTTGCAATATGAATTAGATATTATTACAAAAATGGGATTTTGTGGTTATTTTCTTATTGTGGCGGATTTTATTCAATGGGCAAAAGAACAAGGTATAGCTGTTGGTCCTGGGCGGGGTTCTGGAGCAGGGTCTGTTGTTGCTTGGGCGTTGACTATTACAGATTTAGACCCTTTGCGGTTTCATTTGCTTTTTGAACGGTTTTTGAATCCTGAACGTGTTTCTATGCCTGATTTTGATATTGATTTTTGTCAAACACGCCGTGATGAAGTGATTAGATATGTGCAAGATAAATATGGGCATAATCGTGTTGCTCAAATTATTACTTTTGGAAAATTACAAGCAAGAGCTGTTCTACGAGATGTTGGACGGGTTCTGCAGATGCCTTATGGTCAAGTTGATCGCCTTTGTAAAATGGTGCCTAATAATCCAGCAAACCCGATGACTTTAAAAGAAGCTATTGAACAAGAACCAAGGTTTGAAGAGGCATCCCAGGATGACTCTGTTGTCACAGAGTTACTCGAGATCTCGTTAAACCTTGAAGGATTGTATCGTCATGCGTCGACGCATGCTGCGGGAGTCGTGATTGGCAATCAAGATTTACAAAAACAAGTGCCTCTTTATCGAGATCCCAAATCAGATATGCCAGTGACACAATTTAATATGAAGTGGGTTGAAACGGCAGGATTAGTTAAGTTCGATTTTCTAGGGTTGAAAACCTTGACGGTGTTACAGCGTACGGTAGATATATTAAAAAGTAATGGTGTAGAAGTTGATTTGGTACATTTACCTTTAGACGATAAAGTTACTTATGAAATGTTAGGACGGGGGGAAGGGGTTGGTGTATTCCAGCTTGAAAGCTCTGGGATTCAGAATGTGTTACGACAGATGCATCCAGATTGTTTTGAAGACATTATTGCACTTGTAGCACTTTATCGTCCTGGGCCTATGGATAATATTCCACAGTATATCGCATGTAAATTAGGGGAGAAAGAGCCAAATTATATGCATGATATGTTACAACCTGTTTTACAAGAAACATATGGTGTTCCGATTTATCAAGAGCAAGTGATGCAGATTGCACAAGTTATGTCGGGTTATTCCTTAGGGGAAGCTGATTTATTACGCCGTGCCATGGGAAAAAAGATCAAGGCAGAAATGGAAGCGCAAAAAAATAGATTTATTGAAGGTGCGCTGAAAAAAAATGTAGAGGAGGAGCTTGCTTCAGAAATTTTTGAACAAGTTGCACGATTTGCAGGATATGGTTTTAATAAAAGTCATGCAGCAGCTTATGCTTTAATTGCCTACCAAACGGCTTATTTGAAGGCAAACTACCCAGTTGCCTTTTTTGCAGCCTCTATGTCTTTGGATTATGAACGTACTGAGAAAATACAAAATTTTATACGGGACATGTCAAAATATGAAATTTCTCTCGTGCCGCCAGATGTGAATCGTTCTGGGGTTATGTTTGAAGTCGAGAATCAATCTGTATTATATGCCTTGTCTGCAATACGTAATGTTGGTTTTCAGGCTATGGAAGACTTAATAAAAGAACGTAACACTCATGGAAACTTTACAGATATTTTTGATTTTATTCGTAGAATGAGTGGTGTAGGCCTTAATCGACGAATGTTAGAAAATTTAATCAAATCTGGGGCATTAGATTGTCTTGAGCCTCAAAGAGAATTATTGTTAAACTCTATAGGGTTATTACTTTCTGTAGGACAGTTGGCTCAATCTGAGAAAGAAAGCCAACAATCAAATATGTTTGATGATGCTGATTCTGATGCAGTTGTTGAGATTGATTTGCCCTCTTGTGAAGAATGGTCTGCGATTGAGCGCTTGTCATATGAAGCAGAAGCTGTTGGGTTTTATCTTTCTGGTCATCCTTTGGAAGATTATACTCAGGCTTTTAAAAATGCTAATATATTGTCTTTTAAAGATCTAGAGACTTCTGTTCAGACAGAGGTGAAAATTGCAGGAACTGTGCTTAAAATTGATGAACGAAAATCAAAACGTGGTAATAGTTTCGCATTTTTAACACTCTCTGATCCTGTGAGTCAGTTTGAAGTGGTTGTTTTTTCTGATGTTTTGCTAAGCATTAGTGAATGGGTTGAAGTAGGGACTTCGGTTGTATTATCTGTAAAGCTTACTCGTGATGAAGGACAATTACGTTTACAAGCAGAAGCAATACTTTCGGTTGACCAAGCTATAGAAAATAAACCAATGGGGGTGCGTATTTTTTTAGACAATGAGAAAGGGTTGTTGAGGTTGAAAACTATTTTGGACGGAATAAAAGAAAAAAAACATAATGGTAGTGTGATACACCTCGTATTGAGGCACGAACAACAAGAAGTGGAGCTCAAGTTAGCTAAGCAATATATTCTCAGTCCTCCTGTTTATAAAGAAATACAAAACGCACAAAATATATTATGTATTGAAAATAATTTAAAGCTTGTCTTTTGAAAGAGAATGACTTACACACCTCTTAATTACACATATGGGAGAATGCCTAATAATTTTAGGCTGCTCCGGTGTCAAATAAGTTTTGACCCACACTCTCATAGAGGTTAACCGGAGAAAAGGAGAAAGAAGTTATGGCATTACCTGAGTTCACAATGAAACAATTACTAGATGCGGGTGTCCATTTTGGACATAAAACATCTCGTTGGAACCCCAAAATGGATAATTATATTTTTGGTGTTAGAAGTGGGATTCATATCATTGATTTATCAAAAACGGTTCCTTTATTACATCAGGCACTTGTTGCGGTGCGAGATGTAGTCGCTTCAGGTGGAAGAGTATTATTTGTTGGGACCAAGAGACAGGCTGCTGAGGTTATTGCTACTGCGGCTAAACAGTCTGCACAATATTATATGAATTCACGTTGGTTAGGGGGAACGCTTACCAATTGGCAGACAATTTCTAAATCTATTAAACGATTGCGAGCATTAGAAAAAATATTGCAATCTGATGGTAGCAAAGGACTCACCAAAAAAGAATTGTTAAATCTGACCAGAGAGTATGAAAAATTAGAGCGTACTATTGGTGGTGTTAGTGAAATGGG
>CAYMEP010000107.1:0-4256 GCA_964389695.1 uncultured Rhodobiaceae bacterium
GCTTAGGGTCGTCACGCTTGATTTCCATGTTAGGGTCGCCAAAGCGCACAATAACTACTGTACCGGAACCGTTCTTAGTATATACTCCAAACTTCTTAGATTTCCCCGGAGTACGGAATGGTTTATTGAGAGTTACCTTTTTACCTTGATATTCTGCGGCAGTAGCCTCTATTCCCCAATCTTCATATTCTTCCGAAGCGGATTTTTCGTCGTAGTAAGAATTGCATACTGCGGCTCTTTGTGCTGGATTACCAAACTCGTTAACCATTTTATCATCTCCCATACACCTGTCTATGAAATCGTCACGGCTTTCGCTCGGATTAGGTGTTGGCATATATACTGGTGTTAGCGTTGTGTCTTTTAGCATTTTCTAATAAGTACTGTTGGTAACTTACTATCTAATCGCCATATTTGCTGACCTTCTTTTGAAATCTCTTCGTACAACCAAGGGGGCATTATATCTATTATGTCCTCTATTTCCCTGACCTTTGTATAACCAAGTCTTTCGACTACCTTTACTAAGTGTGACATCTTAGAATCCTCTATGGGATTGATAACCGTAACTTTGGTAAGACCTTCCATATGAGGCGCACCATTTCTATACTCTAATAATTTAGAGTGATAGCCGTTACCTCTCCATCCCCTACGAACATAGGTATTACCAACAAAGGCATACTTGTCACTCATAACTAAGGATGATGTGTAGGCTATTGCTATACCATCTTCAAATAAAACCCAATAGCACATTTTATCGTATATGCCGGGATAACCCTTTTCGCTGGCCCTTGGTAAATCAGAACCCCATATGTTTTCTAACCCTTCATGGGTTAAAATGTAATCAATGTAAATACCCAAGGTATCACTTCTTTTTAGGCTCTAAAGTTTTGAGAGACAATTGCCCTTTAATTTTATCCATGTCTTGCGAATGTTCTTGTGCCATTTGTGCAAGAAGGTGTTCGTGCTTTTGAGCAATCTTTTCCAATTCGATAATATGCTCTTTTGTAGCACTGTCACGCTCACGCTCATGCTTTAATTCAGTAGGAATGTTATCAACTTCTTGAGTCTGTTCTGACTCCCACATACGAAGTACTGTACCCAATGCTGGGACAGCAACACCGCTAATGATTGCCAACAATGCTATGAACCCATCAAGGTTCATTAAAACTACATCGGGTTTCCATATACCCATAGCCACTACCGCACCTGCGGCAAGAAGCCATAGATAGATAGTAGGCAGTACTGTACGCTTTACCATTTTGTCATTAAACGACTGGCCTTTATTCTTCATTTCCTTCACCATCCTGTTCAACTTCCTCATCGGTAGGCTTATTCTCGTTCTCTCGAGGTAAGTCTCCCATTGGTTCGGTAGTCGGAGTGTTATATCTTTGTTTGCCTATTTCGGCTGATTCTCTCGGCATATCCAAGTCAACACGGGCTTCATTTAATGTAGTAATTCCCGCTTGGTAAGCCATAACCACTCGGCGTGTCTCTTCAAACGGAGACTCTTCATCCATAGGGTCAAACTCTAGTGTAGGTATGTCTGCTTTTTTGTGAGGAATACCAAGTAATTCTAAGTGCTTTGAAAATAAACCTTGCATGGATTGACCGAGAATAGTTTGTAGTCTGCGGATAGATTGTACCGACCACTGAGAAGCGTTGAATGTTGCCGCAAAGGTTGAGCCACGCTCTTGACCCATTGAAACTCTTGGGACATGTAGTACTGCTGAGATGTCAGCGTTAACATTGTCAAGGAATGAAGAGTTATCCGGCACTGTATTCTTTAGGTCAACGAACTCCATGTTAACATAGTGTGGTAGGATTGGTATTTGGTCTGAGCGTAGTCCGTCAAGAAGTGAGCCTACGCTGTCCATAATGTTCTCTAAGCGTTCTGCGGCTTCATCAGGGTCTTGGATATTCTCAATAGCCTCGGGACCAATAGTAATATACTGCTTAGTTAGACTATCTTCAAGTGCAATACGATTATTCATACTGTTATACTTAGCACGAATAGCCTGTTTTAGTGCGGAAAAGCGAGATGCGCCCCATATACCGTAAGTCCAGCGACCCATTCGGTCCATGTACCAATTAGAACGGTAGTCAATTTTAATGTGCATGATTTCATTTGCTGAATACTTTGCACTGTTCATAGCGTTTTCCTTGTAAAGATAAAACTTAGGCTCCATGATAGCATAATCTTTTGTAGCCGCAAATGGTATCTTTCTATCGTCAACAATAGTTAGTTGATTTACAGGTAGTGATTGAAGGCCAGTTATACCAACCCCCGATTTACCTACAAGTTTGTTAATATCATTACCATAAACCATTAGGTTACGCATAGCATTGATTAGGAAATCGTCGAAATCGAGAACATCTTCTGTTAAGTCTTTGATAGCATTACGGATTTGAGCGTTGCGACCACCTAACAATTTGTATTTGTTAGCGGTTAGTGCTATGGTTCTTACTGCCCCGTTTAATTCAGGGTCAAAGTTAAGCATGTCATCGTATAAATCAAACTCATTTGTGTTGTTAAACGCAGTTTGAGTCATGTCCTCAGTATCTTTGACTATGTTACTAATACCAGCAGACATAACTTCAAAGGGATTCTTGATATTTTTGCTTACTGTCCTCCTTAAAGGAACTGTCTCTTTTGCTTGGACAGTTGTTTTTTCAAAAGGGTTCCACCATGCCATGAAAATACCTACTTATGGTCTGCTATTTCAAGGTTCTTCATGCCAAATAGACTTTTTTCGTTTCCTTCTATTATAAAACCACTTACCAAGTATCAGCCAAAATAAAACTTCAAGGGCTATTAAAGCCATACTGATACTTAGTATCTCCATATTATATCACAACTTAACATATCTGCCGTTTGAAGGTCGGCGGTTTGTGGATTTAGGCTTCTTTTTGTCTTTGGCCCACCCACCCATGCTTGTTGTTTTAGAAATCATAGGCATGTAGTTACTTTGTCTTGGTTTGAATTGGTCAATTGCGTGGGCTAAAGCCATAACTGTATCGTTATGTCTGCCAACATCAACAATTTCCCCATTCTTCCATACATGCGCTTCTAATTCATCAAGAATAATGTTGACCTTTTTTCTAATTTCATCAGAACCATAAGGAAATATAACTAACTTGCGCTCAAACCAAACACGAAGTCTGTTCATCAGCCCTTGTTTTAGTCCCTTGTTGGATGCCTTAGATGAACGGTAGTCTAAGTGGCCGCCTTTTTGCTCAATAACCGTTTCGTATAGGCGTTGAAATCCTACATCTTCTGCCGCTACTGGTGCTTTGAAATGTTTCGCCCACTCAATTATAACATCTGCTTGTCTGTCCGGCGGGAAATCATTTCTGCGCCACATATCAACAAAGTGTATGTACCCTTGCTCATCTTGTCGTAAACATATTAAGACGGAGTAATCTTTACCTATACCATGAGCAGGGTCGAAACCGAGGATGAAACGGGAACCATCGTTGAGTTGACCGTCGAAACCGCCAACGGAGTCTATGTCTATGTGTTCTCGGATGAGGTGCCTGTTGAAAACTTGGGCATCATCATCCACGACCTTACACAAATACTCTTGTGCGAAAGCGAGGTCGTCGTCTATGCTGATTTTTTGTTCCAAGAGAAACTCAGTGGGTCTAAACTCGGGCCACAATGGGAGTAACTCGACATTATCCGGGTCGGCCCTATGCTCATCCCAATTGGGGAATGCAGACCAAACGCCTGATTTCCATACCTGCTTTGCTTTTTCAGATAACATTTCAGTATGATACAGGTCAGTGTGTGACATAGGAGTACCTACGCAGTACAGCGAAGTACCCGGGTCAAGCATAGGAGTAATTACTTTTTTGAACCACTCGCTTACTGATTCCATAGTCATATCCCCCATTTCAGCGAGGACATCATCAAGGGCTACTACCGCAGGGTGTTCTCCACGAATAGCAGAACCTACACCGGTTGCTTGAATCCAAGCACCGTTAGTAAATTAGATTCTTTGTTTGTTTGATTTGCGTTCATCAAGATACTTTCGTAACTCAGGATGGCGACGCATATCTGTTTTGATTTCCTCAAGACGGTTTGTTGCCTGGCGTATGCTGGCTGAGAATAACCATACTTCCATAGGATTACCATTACGGTTTTCAAATAAACACATATGTAGTAGTTTAACTCGGAGAGTAGCAGATTTGCTGTGAGAACGGGGAGCGATAATACAGACACGGTGTACCTGTGCGCCCTTACGGTTGGCGTATAACTC
>CAYMEP010000108.1:0-4223 GCA_964389695.1 uncultured Rhodobiaceae bacterium
ATAAAATATGTTTTTCTATTTTTACGACCAGCATTACTGAAGAAAAAAATGTTGTTGAAGGTGTAAAGAAATCTTTAGAAACGTTGAATGAGAGTATCAAATCACTTGATGGGAGTGTTGTGTCTTGTAAAAATGAGTTTTCTAAAATGCTTAATGATTTCGATTCTAAAGATAAGTAATAGATTATGGCAAGACTTGATGACTTAATGGAGACAAAGGAGGATTCTGAAGATTGGCTGCCGATAGCCGATATGATGACAGGTCTGTTTGTCGTGTTTTTATTTATTGCTATTGTGGCATTGCAATATGTAAGTAAAGTTATAGCGGTTACAGGTGACACTCCAAAATCTGTAGAAATGAAAACCACTATTCTTGATGATTATACAAAACGGTTGCAGAAAATAGATAATGTCATTGTTCATTTAGAAATGCTCAGAACGGAAATTTATAATGCACTGCATAAAGAGTTTGAGCCTGACTTACAAAATTGGCAGGCAGAGATTGATAAAGAGACATTGAGCTTTCGTTTTTCCGAGCCACGTATTTTATTTTTGCCGAGTCAATCTAAGGTGCGTCCTAAGTTTAAGGAAGTTTTGAATGATTTTTTCCCACGTTATATTAAGGTATTAAAACCATATCTGAATGATATAGATAATATTAGAATTGAAGGACATACCTCCTCGGAATGGAATCGTGTTGTTACAGAAAAAGAAGCTTTTTTAAATAATATGCGTTTATCACAAGACCGCACACAATCTGTGCTTGTTTATTGTTTGAATTTGCCATTTGAACGATATCAACAGGCATGGATTCGGTTACATGTGACTGCTAATGGGTTTTCTTCAACAAAATTGATTCGTGATGCTCAAGGTAAAGAAGATAAAAAAGCGTCTCGCCGTGTTGAATTTAGAATTGAATTAGATAACAATCAATCACTTAATAAAATTAAAGAGAAATTAAAAAATGGTTGATTTTTAGAGCAGAGTAAGGAGAAGAAGGTAATCATTGTATGGTTTTTTCTTTGGCCTTAGTATTCACTCTTTTTTCACACCACTTCTTTTACTTGAACGACTATATATAGATATATATGAGCACTTTTATTTTGATTACAAAGAAATTTAGGACAAGAAGTGGAAAGCTTCTGTTGCCAGGTGCTTTCCGAACCCCGCCAATTCCTACAAAAGAATTGGAGTTAGTTTGAAACTTTTGGCACTACTTACGCAGCGACAGCAGCCTCTGTATAGTTATCATTTGCAACTATAAAAACGGTCCGCTAACGACGGTACCATACCGAGCGACGGATACAACTTTTAGACTCTCGTCGATCCTATTTCGTCCCCTTAGAAAAATGGTGGAGACGCCGGGTACCGCCCCCGGGTCCGATAAGCTTATTATGAAGCCCGTGTATCGCTATAGTCAGACAAGCTGACAGGAGTATTATATCTTTTTAATGAAAAAAAACTAGTTAAATTTGTGCTTCTTGAATAAAGTGCCAATTATGAAACAATATCTTGATCTTTTACGCCATGTTTTATCAGAAGGGGTGATACGCCAAGACCGTACGGGTACGGGAACGAAGTCTGTTTTTGGGTATCAGATGCGTTTTGACTTGAGCGTGGGGTTTCCTCTGGTGACGACAAAGAAACTTCATATAAAATCTATAATTCATGAATTGCTATGGTTTTTGTCAGGGAATACGAATATTGATTATCTGCAAAAGAATGGCGTTAAAATTTGGGACGCATGGGCAGATGAAGAAGGTAATTTAGGACCTGTTTATGGAAAGCAATGGCGTTCTTGGCAGTCAGGTACACGACAACAAATCGATCAGATTACAGTATTGGTAGAGCAATTAAAACGTAATCCACAATCACGCCGTCATATTGTGACAGCGTGGAATCCTTCAGATGTTGAAGATATGGCATTGCCCCCTTGTCATTGTTTGTTTCAGTTTTATGTGGCAGAAGGAAAATTATCTTGTCAGCTTTATCAAAGGTCTGCGGATATTTTTTTAGGTGTGCCTTTTAATATAGCATCTTATGCTTTGTTGACGCAGATGCTTGCTCAAATTTGTGATTTAGAAATGGGTGAATTTGTTCACACATTTGGTGACACACATCTTTATTTGAATCATGTGGAGCAAGCAGAGTTACAGATTTCACGTTCTCCATTGGCATTGCCTTTGATGAAACTTAATGCCTCTGTGAAAGATATTTTTTCTTTTACCTATGATGATTTTACCTTAGAAAATTATGAGTCTCATCCACATATTGCAGGGAAGGTCGCAGTATGAAAGTTAGTATGATTGTTGCTTGTTCTGAAAATGGTATCATTGGAAAAGATAATGATATGCCTTGGCGTATTTCGAGAGACTTAAAGAATTTTAGAAAAATTACGACAGGTCATGCTGTGGTGATGGGACGTAAAACTTTTGAGTCAATTGGTAAAGCGTTGCCAAATCGTATGAATATTGTTTTATCACGTGATAAAAATTTTAGAGCAGAGAATATTAAATCTGTGTGTCATGTAGAAGAAGTATTTTCTGTGGCAAAAGACTCTGGTTATGAGCATTTGATTATTATGGGTGGTGGAGAGATTTATCGTTTGTTTCAAAGTTATGTGACTTATATTTATATGACGAAGATTCATGCTGAGATTGTTGGTGACACGTCATTATTTCTTTTGAATGATTCGGAATGGAGAGAGGTATGTTGTCAGTTATTTACAGCTGAGTTGGATGATACTCATGATTTTAGTTTTATAGAATTAGAAAAATGGGTCTCTAATGTTTCGGAATAATTCCGAAAGGTTTCCTGTGATTATTTTTCATTTATTCTTGGCTTGTCTGGTAGGGGTTTTAGGAGCTCTTGTTTCGAGAGGGTTTGTCGTTAGTGTTGAGTGGTTACAGAACTTATGGAGTGCTGATCTTCCTCAGAATATAGGGTTTGTTGGTTGGTCTATTACGGTAAAAATGGCGATTATCCTATCGAGTGCGGCTTTGTTAATTGGTTTATTGATGCGTTATTTTCATATGACTCGCTTAGATGGTCCTGCAGATACGATTTTGTCTGTACAGGGAAAAAATGGGACGGCACAAGTCCCGATTAAGGAAGGGTTTGTTTCTTCATTTGCAGCGATTATTGGTCTTGGTGCGGGGAGTCCTGCGGGTCAATATGGGTCTTTGTTACATTTAGGGGCTAGCTGTGCTTCATTCATATCAAAATATATGAAATTACCTCGTGATGCGTCGGAGATTTTATTGGCATGTGGTGTTGCTAGTTTTATTTCTGCGTCTTTTTCTGCCCCACTTGCTGGTATGATTTGTGCTCATGAATTGGTTTTACGTCATTATTCTATGCGTCATTTTGCACCTGTGACTTTGTCTTCTGTGATTGCTTATGCTTTTGTGAATCATATATTTATTGTGGATCGTTTTTTTCCTCCTTTGATGATGCAAGGTCTTGGTATTGAAGATGTGTTCTTTTTATTATCTATAGGTGTTTGTGGTGGATTTATTGCGGTCTATTTTATGAAGATTTATTTATATACGGTAAAAACATTTCAAAATATGCCAGTGATGTTACGCCCTATGATTGCAGCATTTATAGTTTTTTGTGTTGGGATTTTTATTCCACAAATTTTGGGGAGTGGAATGGGAGTCATTTATGATGCAATTTCGGGAGAACTTGTACTTTCATATTTATTATTATTTTGTGTTTTGAAATTATGTTTATCAGCCATAGCGATTGCGTTGAGTTTACATGGAGGTGTTTTTGCCCCTGCGATGTTTATAGGTACGATGCTGGGGGCTATTTTTGGATATGTTTTAGATGAAAATATTGCCCTTTATGCAGTTGCTGGTATGGGTGCGGTAATTTCTGCTGTGATTGGTGCACCAATCACGACCATATTGATTGTTTTTGAATTGACACAAAATTACTCTGTCGTGACAGGGGTAATGATTGCGGTTGTTTTTTCTAATTTAGTTTCTTATCGTTTTTTTGGTCGCTCTTTATATGATGAACAATTACGTGCCCGTGGTGAGAGGTTAAAATAGTTTTATAGATTCGTTGCTTGTAAGCTAATCGGGTTTTGATAATCTGTTACTGCACCATTTTCAGAATTGATTTCATGCCATGTAGTATCCCATGTAATGACAGAGAGAGAGCAGGGTAGGTATGTAGAGAATTTCTGTGCAATATTGGGGTCTGTTAATTTCATAC
>CAYMEP010000109.1:0-4197 GCA_964389695.1 uncultured Rhodobiaceae bacterium
GCTATAACCAACGCTTATATAAAGTTCTGTAAAATCAAAACCTTTTTCATCATATAAATAATAAATGATTCCAAGATCAAGTGAAAAATCGCCTATTTCTCTGCTGATTCCAGCATAAAAGTCAACTTCTATATCATTATCGTCAAAATCAACATTTGATGCCCAAACCCCAGCATAAAAACCAATATCCGTAGACAAATCAACACTTCCTGAAATGGCAGGTCGACCATCAGTTTGTGATACACCACGCCAGATATAATCGGTACCAACGGCTACTGTGCTAGAAATTTGATATTTAGGGGTGTGGTCATTTAGCATGTCCTTATCTTGAGCGTGTGCATTAGGAGCTGCCAAAAGGCCGATTCCAAAAGTACTCAAAGTTAGTAATGTTGCTTTTAGGTTGTGTTTTTTCATTGTGCTCTCACTTTCATATTCGTATTATTATTTTCATATTCGTATATGTCGCATTGTTATAATGCCACTATAAGTACCTAAAGGATGTTTTGCTAAAAATAAATACGTTTCTTTGTTTATTTCTTTGTATTTTTATATTTTTATTCAATTATGGCACATGCTGGTGATTAAAATATAGGCACAATGTGCTATTGGTTAAAATATAGGCATGTGGCGCGGCATTTTTATATTTAGGTAGTCTATATTGTTTATATAACTAGGTTAGGTGTACTTCGTAGGTCTTATGCATTAATGATTGAATCTAACTTTGTCTACCATATAACTGGCACTTTTGGTCAATTTAGCGAGGGTTTCTAAAGAAAGAGTATCTGATTTTAGAGAACCCCAACTGGCGACTAAGGGAGAAACTGGGACAGAGGGACGTATGGGATATTCAAAATTAACTTCTGCATAGATGCGTTGTGCTTTTTTTGAGACTAAAAATTCCATTAATTTCAAAGCATTTTCTTTGTGAGGTGCATATTTTGCCATAACCATACCAGATAAATTGACATGTGTTCCTGTAGTGAGGCGATTGGGGTAAATTAACCTGACAGATTTTGCCCATTTTTTTTGTTCTGTTTTCTTGTGATTAGTTTGCATTTTTCCCATATAGTAAGTATTAGCAAGGGCAATATCACATTTACCCGCATAGATTAAACGTATTTGGGCGCGGTCATTGCCTGTGGGCTTCTGACTTAAATTATTTTTAAATCCCTGTAGCCATTGTACTGTTTTTTGTTTGCCGTGATGGGCAATTTGCGATGCAAAAAGAGCAAGATTATAAGCATGTTGTCCCGAACGGGAACAAACCCTATTTTTCCATTTGGGAGTAGATAGTTCTTCATAAGTGATATCTTTTTCTGATACACGGTCACGTGAAACAAAGGCAACTCTTGCACGTTGTGTAAGACCAAACCATAAATGATCTTTTGAACGAAATTGTTGAGGGATGTGTTTTATGAGCGAGGGGCTATATACTGGTTGTGCGATGGTTTCACCTGCTTGCACGAGCCGAGAAATGTCAGTGGTGAGGATTACATCAGCGGGACTACGTTTATCAGCAATCTGGATGCGTTCAATAAGTCCTTTTTGAGCAAAAATCATACGAACCTCAATGCCAGTTTTTTGTGTGAACTCATTAAATAAGGATTTAGTTAGAAAAGGTTGACGATAGGAAAAAACATTCACCACTTGCGTTGTGCTCGCATAAGCAGGAAAGAAGCTGACCATTGAGAGGGTTAAAACTAATAAGGAAAAACAGTGATTGCGGTAGCTTATTTTCATAATATTGCCCTGTTGCTTTTGATAATCATTATTAACTGAGCTGTGTAGGAATGTTTGTATATAATGTCAACTTTTTATAAAAAATAAAAAGCAAAAGGAAAGTGTAGGGGTATTTTTAGAGGAAGGGTAAACTATGCCTGTTTACGTCTATCTGTGCTTTGATAAGCTTTTTGGGCGTGTTCCTCGCAATAAGGTGTATCTGAAGTGCTTTTGGCGCTACAAAAATGGAAACTTTTTTCACTGGGGTCACCGATGGGCCATTTACAAGTATATTCGGTTAAATTGAGGATGCTAGAACGTTTCTCTAAAGATAAATTGGATACATTAATATCCGTTGAGGTAGGTGGTGTATTTTCTATGTCTTTGGTTGCTGTAAAATTATGAGTTATTTTCGGCGTGTGGGTTCTTTTATTATGAGCAGATTTATTGTCATTAATGTGTATCTTTTGTGTTGATGTCGAAACATTACCTGTTTTGCTACGTCCAGATAGTCCTAAACGATGAACTTTGCCAATAACTGCGTTTCTTGTGACTTCACCTAATTTTGCAGCGACTTGGCTGGCACTTAATCCATTGAGCCATAACTTTTTTAAAATTTCAATGCGTTCTTCTGTCCAAGCCATCACGATTCCTTCCATTATTGATCATATATAGTCCGTATGTAGACTTCATACTACTAAATATAGTATTATGGTCAATATATAATTTTTAATGATTCACAGAATATTAAAAATATGTTTCAGTTCGTGTCTTAATATAGAAAAGGAAGAATAAACAATGAGTGAGGCTTTAATTCCCGTGTACCAAAGGTTACCTCTGGAGTTTGAAAAAGGTAAGGGTGCGTGGTTGTTTACAAAAGAAGGAGACGCTTATTTAGATTTTGCTTCTGGGATTGCCGTGAATACTTTGGGGCATCAAAACCCTGTTTTAGTTGAGGCTTTAAAGGTACAGGCAGAAAAATTATGGCATGTGTCTAACTTATATCAAATAGAAGAACAGAATAATTTAGCTCACATGCTAAAAAAATTAAGCTTTGCTGATGGTGTTTTCTTTTGTAATTCTGGTACAGAGGCTATGGAAGCAGCATTGAAAATGGCACGTCGATATCATTATCATAAAGGTGATAAGCAAAAGTATGAAATTATTGCTTTTCAAGGGGCGTTTCATGGGCGTAGCTTTGGGAGTCTTGCGGCCTCTGGGAATCCTATGCATTTGGAAGGTTTTGGGCCTGTGTTAGAAGGGTTTTCTTATTGTAAAGAGTTCACTATTGAAGCTGTTGAAAATTTGACTAGTGACAGAACAGCGGCGATTATTATTGAACCAATTCAAGGAGAAGGCGGTATTCGTGTTATCTCGCATGATTTTTTATCTCAATTACGTAAGCTTTGCGATGAGAAAGATATCTTGCTTATTTTTGATGAAGTTCAATGTGGGATAGGAAGGACAGGAAAATTATTTGCTCATGAATGGGCAAAAATATATCCTGATATTATGACTTTAGCCAAAGGTTTAGGGGGAGGTTTCCCGATTGGAGCGGTGCTCGCAAAGCAACAGGCGTTTGCTGCAATGAATGCAGGAACACATGGGTCTACTTTTGGAGGAAACCCATTGGCTATGGCAGTCTCACATGCTGTGATACAAGTGGTTTCTGAGCCAGAATTCTTACAGCAGGTATGTGATATATCAATGCAATTACAACAAAAGCTGATTATGTTAATTGAAGAAATGCCGCATATTTTTTCTACTTTGTCAGGAAAAGGTTTAATGCTTGGTTTAGAATGTGTTATTCCTAATCAAGAAGTATTTTTTGCTTTACAAAATGAACAACTATTAACAGTGAAAGCTGCACGTAACATGATACGTTTATTACCGCCTTTAAATATTGCTACAGATGAAATTGATAAGGCTTTATCATTAATCCGGAACGCGTGCAAAAATTTATCTTAGAAAGAATAAAAACGATATGTCTGATATTCGACATTTTATAGATATTGCAAATCTCAGCCCACAAGACTTAAGGTTGATTATTGATTGGGCTAAATCTGATAAGCTTACACGTAAGGGGATGCCGAAAGGGATGGTTAATTCTCAAAAACCATTGCAAAATTATAGTTTGGCAATGATATTTGGGAAACCCTCAACACGCACGAGAGTGTCTTTTGAAATGGCGATGCATCAATTAGGGGGTTCTGTCTTATGTCTTAATCAAAATGATATGCAATTGGGTCGTGGTGAATGTATTAGTGATACTGCAAAAGTGTTATCTAATTACGTCGATATTGTGATGATACGTACATCTCGACACGAGGATGTAATAGAACTGGCAAAACATAGTCATATTCCTGTGATTAACGGATTAACGGCTCATAGTCATCCCTGCCAAATTATTGCTGATATTATGACATGTGAAACATACAAGGGAGAAAAAAAAAAAAAAAAGGTTGCATGGATTGGGGA